>DASQMK010000481.1:0-12352 GCA_035645575.1 Metabacillus sp. | reverse complement strand
ATCAAAAATAGCTACCCCTAATTCTCGGAGTATAACCATGTCAAGACTATTAGGATCAAATCCACAATGGTATACTTCAACATCAAATCCTCGTTCTTCACCAGCTGCCACTATTTTTTTCAGCATTGTTGATTTTCCAGAACCCGCTCTTCCTTTAATAAAATAGCGTTTTTCGATATCTTCTGTTAGATTTTGTATAAAGTCGACAGCACCATTCGGCGTAGCTGCTCCTAAGAAGCGATGGCAAACTATTGATTCCTTTTCTAGTGACTGCTCTCCATAAAAACATGAAATGATATCCTCGGTTAATTGATTCGCTTTTGAAAAATCCATATTAGAAATATAGATCTCTTCAATATCATCATGTGCTCGTAATGAAGCGGCAAATGTCTCATATGCTTGGTTAAATTTCTCAGAGATCTTTTGATTAAGAGCTAGGATTTCTCCTTTATTCTCTACAAGTTTCCTTGAGTCCCACGCAACACCAAGATTTACGTATTCTTCAATCACACCTGGCGCTTTAGGCTCAATGACGTGTGGTGCAGTTCCATCAACGATTCCAATTTTCAAATTCGGTAAGATGATTCCATCAATTGAATTGTTATCTGAAGCACAATGCAAATACTCTACATCCAGTTCTTTTCCTTCCATAAGTCGACCTATTTTCTTCATCAAGGAAGACTTACCTGTTCCTGGACCACCTTTTAAAATATATAATCGCTCTAATCCTTCTAACACAGAATCATATAAACTATAAAAGCCCTTCGCTGTATTTCCACCTGCAAAATAATGACGAACTGTACCTGTCATCTAATCACCCTTTCAACACCTTTACCCTTACTTTATGTAGATTATTTTACAAGGGTGATTGCCTATTCTAAAAAGTTTTCCAAAGTAGGAAAACAAAAAGTAATTCGTTATAATGTTTGTATATCTAACAAAGGAGACTTTTTAATTGAATTCTAAAGAAGTAGAACAAAAAATTATTGAAAACTATCAAAAAGATGAGCAAATGATGATTCTTATATTTGCTCAATGGTGTGTGAATCGTGATCTTGATCCAACTGAAGTATATTTGCGGGCATACCCTGATCAAACTGCTAATTATGCTTTAAAGCAAACAATCGATTTAACTGTACCAAAGGAAGAATCAGAACATATTCCTGACCAAACTCTTCTTAATGTTCTTTCATTATACGGTAATGAAGAACTTGCTTTTGTCGTAACAGAAGAAATGAGAAAAAGGAAAGAGTAAGGAGTAAGTTCATGAAAAAGGAATTAGATCATATTGGTATCGCTGTTCGTGATTTAGAAAGTAGTATTGATTTCCACCTGAATATATTATGCGGAGAACTCATTGATCGCTACAAAAGTGAAGTGGTTGGAGTAGAAAGTGAAATTGCCATCATAGATGTAAATGGTAACAGAATCGAATTATTGGCGCCTACCAATAATTCAACCTCTCCTATTGCAAGATTTATTAAACAAAAAGGTAAAGGTGTCCACCACATTGCTTATAAAGTAAATGACTTGGACAAAGCGATACAAGATCTTAAAGAACAAGGGATCCGTATTCTAGAAGATAGTTTACGAACGAATAAGCATGGAAGAAGATTAATCTATTTAAATCCAGCAGATACTGAAGGGACAATCATTGAATATTGTGATTATCCTAATGAAAAGTAATCACTAATTAAAATTAAAAAAGCACGCCATATTAATTGTTTGGCGTGCTAGGATAACATGTTTTACTCATATTTTTTAAATAATAATGTTGCATTGTGACCACCAAATCCTAGTGAGTTCGACAAAACAACATCAACTCTTGCCTCTTTTGCTTGATTTGGAACATAATCTAAATCTAGTTCAGGGTCAGGAGTTGAATAGTTTATTGTTGGAGGAATAATTCCATCTTTCATTGCTAATACAGAGAAGATGGCTTCAACTGCCCCTGCGGCCCCTAATAAATGTCCTGTCATTGATTTTGTGGAACTAACAGAAAGACGATAAGCATGTTCTGCAAAAATGGCCTTTATCGCTTTTGTTTCGTACAAATCATTATAATACGTACTTGTACCATGCGCATTGATATAGTCGACCTGATTTGGTGAGATATTCGCATCTTCTAATGCCTGCTTCATCGCTCTTTGACCGCCTTCTCCTTCTGGAGCTGGAGTCGTAATATGATAAGCATCGCCTGTTGCTCCATAACCTACTAGCTCAGCGTAAATGTTTGCACCACGTGCTAAAGCATGTTCAAGTTCCTCAAGGATGATGATTCCAGATCCCTCCCCGATGACAAAACCGTCTCGATTTTGATCAAAAGGACGACTAGCACTTGCAGGGTCGTGATTTGTTGATAATGCTGTCATGTTTGAAAATCCTGCAATAGTCATTTCTGTAATCGACGCTTCAGAACCTCCAGTCACCATCATATCAGCCCCACCATTTTGAATTACTCGAAATGCATCACCAATAGAGTTTGCCCCTGAGGCACATGCCGTAACTGAGCAGTTGTTTATCCCTTTGGCACCTAGCTCAATCGAAACTCTTCCTGAAGCCATATCTGGAATAAACATAGGAATAATAAATGGGCTTACCCGTTTTGGTCCCTTACTCAAATATCGTTTATGCTGTTCTTCAAATTCATCAAGCCCACCGATTCCTGAACCAATCCATACCCCTACTCTTTCTGCAGAAACATCTTTCCCAATTTCGACCCCTGCATCTTTGATCGCCATTTTACTAGCCGCTATAGCAAGATGCGTAAATCTAGCCATTCTTCGAACTTCTTTGTGATCAATATAGTCCTGTGGAGAAAAGCCCTTTACTTCACGTGCTACTTTTACATTAAAGGGTTCTGTATTAACTCGAGTCATTTCTGCAATACCTGAAACACCTTTTTTAGCATTCCCCCAGGTTGTTTGAACATCATTACCTAATGGTGTAACAGCCCCAATACCTGTTATAACAACTCTCTTTCTCATGAAAAGTCTCTCCTCTTGTGAATAATAATTCTCTAATTATATGAAATTGTTTAATAGGTGATGAGAAAATATATTAAATTATGACTTGGTCATAGTATCACATGAATATATCTTATACTAAATAATAGAAAAAGAAAAGTTTAGTGAATAGGACAAGGAGCTCAAACCTCCTACTACATACATTTATGTAGAATCAGGCCTAGCTCCTATACATGATCTATAATTCTAAATTTTCTACTGCATTCATAAGAGAGCTTAGTTCTTGTAAGGTTTGGATGATTTCAGAGTTTTGCAGCTCCTCAACCACAACCTCCCCATCCTGGTAAACCTGATCAATCTTTTCTAATGCTGCTTCATTTTGAGTCACGATATCTTGGTGTAAATCTTCGGCAACTGTTGGGGCTTCTAAATTGTTAAACTCTTCGATTTGTTCGCGTAAGGAAGCAAGTTGATTTCCGAGATCGTCTCTAGCGGCTTCATCAGTCGCTGCAGCCTGTATTAACTCTGGTGCTCCTTCAACAAAGTCACTTACTGAGGTTAAATATCTCTTTGTTTCATTCACATAATCAACAGAACGACCTACCTCATCAACAATAGAACAAGCCGAACTTAGCATTAATGCAAAAAGGGCTACAATCATCGTAAGCTTTTTCAATTATTTCTCTCCTCTTATAATGGATATTTTGATAACATGCTATACGCATACCATTCATAAAAAGTTTCATATTTTAGATAAATGAACGATAATGAATACTTTTAAAAATAAAAAGGCTAACACCTTGGAATTGTTAACCCTTTCATCATGGATCTTATTCACTTGATACAAGCCATTTTAAAAATTCCTGCTCAGACTCGGTTAAAAATCGGCCTAAGTCTTCGGAAAAATAAAGATATAATTCTATGTATCTTTTGGCAATAGCGTCCATTCGTTTCCTCCCGTATGTATAAGAACTTCTTTATTTTATCATGATCGACCATAAATGGATATGAAAAAATGTAAGCATTCGCATCATGAAACATGTTTTACTCATCTCCAACATCATCTCCATCACTCTCATTATGTGAATCTTCCTTATGCTCCTCAAAAAATTCATTCACCTTTTCAACCATAGATTCCTTTTTACTATTTTCTTCATCATTATTTTCTAATTGCATAAAATTCTGAACAGAGTAGCTTTGGATGATTTTCTTTTTATTAAATGATTTACCGAGAATAAATAACAGAATTAGAAATAAAATGGCAAAACCAATAAAAATGAGCATCTCTCTCTCCTTATTTTTAAAAAGTTAGAAAAACTTAGCTTGTCGGCAAGAATAAGTGATCGAAGCCCAAGTTATCCTTATATGCTCATCATATTTTTTAACCTTGTGAATCATTCAAAAAAAGAAAAGATTTATTTTGAGGTACATAAACAAAACTGCCCTAGGAAAAAATAATTGAAAGTTTTTCAAGAAAGAGGTGACTTACCTAATGAAAAAATTTCTAGTACTTCTACTAGCAGCACTTCTTTCCACATCTGTAGTTGCATGTGATGATGCACCAGGGGAGGATGAAATTGGTGATGGTGAAATTAATGATGAAGAATAAATAAAGTAAAAATGTGCCCGTTCAGCAACGTTTAATAAACCTCCTTGAAAGTAAAACGAAACTGAACGGTCTGCATATGCCTCACTCAATGAAATAAATCCTTTGCATCCAGATACATGTAACTCTACCTGTGACAAGAAAAGATCAATAAACCTTTGCAGATCAAAGTTTGAAAGTTTTGTGGAAAGCTCACCACATCTCTTTAATAATTCTTCCCAGCCAGTTAATCCTTCTTGACATCTCTGCAAAAGCCAATTTACTTGATCATTAAAGGGTATGACTCCTGTTGCCCAGAATAGTTTCTCTTCAGGATGATTATTTTTTCCTTGAAGCCAATGACCAATGATTTTTCTAGTACTATGATGGTAAAATTCCTCTCCCTAATGCAATAAACCATAGATCAAACCTAAATCATCATAACCTATAATGTTTAGTACCCAATTTATATTTTTACTGTTTTGATAGAAACGAAAACCAAATGCTTCTGGTCTATTAGGGCATTCCTTTTCATTATCAGCATATTTAATGATAATTGTAGCTGTATGTTCTGATGCTTTTATTGAACCGGTTGACAACCAAACACTTTTTCATGATCTCTTATTATCATATCCAGAGCATGTTGTACAGAAGTTGAAAGCTTTTCTGGAACGGATATAATAGAATCCCTTTTAACGACTACATGCATAAATTTCCTTGCCCCTTCCCTTTGTATGAGCACACTCGACTAACCAAAATATACAGATGATTGTACTCTTACTTCCTATTTTAATAGAACTTTTCAGTTTATTAATTTAATTATCAGGTTTTTTATGTTAGAAAACAGATTTTATTATAAACTACCCCTTATACATAAAAAGTATCAAGTATAAAAAAGGATATTTTATCCATATGTAGAAATATTATGATTAGAGGTTAGTGAGAAAGATCTCTCACAATGGATGGTGGCAACTTTTAATAAAATGGCTGTATTTGAGGAATGTATACTTTGGTGTAACAAAAATTCTTTAAACTTTAGTCTAAAGGAGAGCCTATGAATAGCCAAAAAAATCTCGATAAAATGAACCTTATCTTAAAACATAATGAAGTCACACATTTATTCATATCCGTTCTTCAAGAATTAGATAAGTTAAAGACCATGGGAGTTGAAGATCAACTTCTTAAAGTAAAGATGAGGCAAAACTTACTAATTATCCAAAAGATGTTAATTACCCTTCAACTATCTATTCTTGGGGATGATCAAGAATCATCAAAATAGGCAGAACAATAAGTGTTCTGCCTACTTAGTTTCTTATACCGGTGCATTTACCTCTAAATCCTCAACACGTTTTTCTAAATATTGAACATCTTTACGTGCATTGAATCGATCTGCTTTTTCAACTGTTACTGTAATATTATAATCTGGAATTCCAGCAAATTTCTCATATCTACCTCTTGGTAATAAAAAGTTTCCTTCCGGGAAATGCACTTCTAGGTTACCTCTTGCAATATCAACGAATTTTGCTCTTCCTTGGAAGACACCAAAACCATTGTAGACAACAATGCCTTCTCCTTCTGCAATACTTAATTGTTTGGCATCTTCTGCATTCATTAACACATCATAACGATCAGCACCGTTAAATGGATCTTTTTCTTTATAAACCATTGAGTTAAATTGCTTACCACGGCGAGAAGTAACGACAAATTGTCCTTCTTTCTTTCCTAAATCAGGAATTTCTACAGAAATAAGGTTGCCTCTGCCATCAGGAGTTGGACATACTCCCCCTTCACACAGCCAAGCTCCTCCCCATTGGAAAACATCTCCTTGTTTTTTTAAGTGTTGAATTCCATCATAGTCGCGGTTTGCAATGGAGATTTCATCACGAATTTCCTGTCCTGATTTAAAGTCTACAAAATGCGCTGTTTCAGGCTTAACACGTTTGGCAAGATCAATATAAATCTTCCATTCTGCACGAGCTTCTTTTATTTCATTTTTATTCCCTTCAATTTGAGGAGAAAAATACACCATACGTTCTGTTGAAGTAGATGTACCGCCGCCTTCTTGTTCATATCGAGTTTTTGCCGGGAGAACAATCACTGCCTCTTTTGCATCAACAAGGGTAGATGTATTCAAGATAATATCTTGATGCACTCGTATATCTAGTTCAGATAAAGCTTTTTCAACAAACTCAGGATCTGGCATCGTTTCTAAGAAATTACCGCCTGATAAATAATAAAGCTTAATTTTTCGTTCATGATCTTCTGGTAGAACAATATTTTCTAACGTAACGCCAACGATATCCCCTTGCCATTTGGGTAATTCAAATCCCCAAATCTGTTCGATACGTTTTATATTTTCTTCATCAAACCCACTTCCAGGTAGGACAAATGGGTCTGCCCCCATTTCTCCTGAGCCTTGAACCGAAGAGTGACCACGGAATGGCATGAGTCCATTGTTTTTGCGTCCAAGGTAGCCACGTAAGAGGGCGAGGTTTGCCACTTGAGAAATATTATCTGTTGCAAAGGAATGCATCGTTAACCCTAAAGCCCAAGCAAATACAGCATTTTTACTTTTTGCTAAAAGCTCTGCTAATTCGATAATTCTCTCTTTTGAAATCCCCGATGACTTTATGATGTTATCCCATGTTTGTTGAACAACATGACCTTTTAATTCCTCATATCCATTGACATGCTGTTGAACAAATTCATGGTTAATGGCAGATCCGTATTGCTTTTCTTCCATCTCAAACCAATGCTTCATAATTCCATGCATGAAGGCAATGTCTCCTCCAATATTAACCTGGTAAAAATCATCAGCTAATTTGGTACCAAAAAGAGCTGATTCCATATTTGATGGGATCCAATATTTATCCATTGCAGGTTCACTATATGGATTAACTACGATAATTTTTGTTCCTCTTTTTTTCGCTTCTAGCATATATTTTGTCGAAACTGGTGATGCATTTGAAGCCACACTTCCCCAGAACATTAATACATCAGTACCAAACCAGTCTTGGTAGTTGGCAGTTGAAGCTCCTACACCAATTGAACGCTTTAGGGCAGTTTTACTAGGTGAGTGGCAAATACGCGATGCATTATCAATATTATTTGTTCCTAAAAATCGGGCAACTTTACCTGCAACATAATATGACTCATTTGTAATTCCTCTCGATGTTAAATAAAATGCATACTGCTTTGGATCCAATTGCTTCATTTTATTTGCAATATTATCCAAAGCTTCATCCCAAGTAATACGAGAGAACTTTCTCTCCCCTTTGCGGCGAATAAGCGGATATGGAATACGTCCCAATTTTCTTAATTCAGTACTACTATATTTTCGTAATTCATCAATGTCAGCATGAACAATTTCTTCTTTTAAAGCAGGCATTGTGTTCAGTCTAAGGACATTCATTCTTGTTGTACACATATGTGGTCCTTTTAACGTTTGGTCTTGTAAACCAGAAACACCTAAGGCACATCCATCACAAACACCCTGTGTCAAGATGCGTGTGGCATACCCGATATTATCTTTGTTATCCCAAGCTACTTTCATTGTATCTCTAAAATGATGGGGCTTAACTTTCCCTAGACCAAACGGAATTGGACTAACCCAGTGTTTAGGCTGTGGTGTTTTTGTCGCTTTAATAGGACCTTGATGTTTTGTCTCTCCCATTTGAATCACTCCTAGTCTTAAAATTCTTTAAGTAGGTTTTTTGCTATGTAATAAGTTTTGAAAAAGGTTGAATGCGCAAAGAAACCTACTAAAACAAAAAAATTTGTTAAAAGACATTAATATTAGTAATAAAATTGGTATTTGTTTTGATATAGAAAAAACCACCGTAGACTCTTACAATGAAAGGTGCAGAGTAAAACGGTGGTTAGTCTTTTGCAGGATCGCTACCAAGTGCCATACCAGTTATCTTTATTTTAATACATAACCTGAATGTTTGGACGAATTAATTATCTCTTAAACAATTTTTAGTTGAAAAGTTTGAATTGAGATCTTGATTCAAACTTTTCCTCAGCATTCAACTTTTCCATTATTTATTAAACTTTTGCTGTAAATCTTCATCAAAGACAAAGATGGACATTCCAAAGTCTCTGTCAATATCGATATCTACAAATAAATCAACAAATTTACAACCTAAAAACTCTTCCATCTCTATAGGAGGGTTCTTCTTGTAAATTTGTTTAACCATTTCAGTTCTTGCAGATCGTAACACTTGCTTTCCTTCATCCGCACTAGCAATAAATCTTTCAACAGGTGATAAATTGCCTTCCATTTCACAAATTGCCCAATTTTTACAAAATGTTGTTGTAATTTTACTTGGGCCTTTTCCCATATGCTTTTTACGGAAAGAGCGCACGATATTACTAAATTCTGCTTCGTACTTGTTCATAATATCCTCCTACCCACTAGAGGTTTTAGCATGTGGTATTTTACCATACCTTTATGCTTTGTGGAAGTATTATTATCCTGCAATGGAGTTTTTTGAACTCGTTGCTTGTTGCTTGCGAATTCTGTTAATATCTTTACGGATTATAATAGATACAATTAAAGCAACTACGAACAAACCTGAGAAAAATGTTAAGCTTGTTCCATAGCTTCCTGTTGTATCTTTCATCCAAGCAGCAAACATTGGACCAGCTAATCCAGCTGCAGCCCATGCAGTTAGGATATACCCGTGAATGGCACCTAATTGTTTTGTTCCAAAGATATCTCCAATGTAAGCAGGAATAGCAGCAAATCCTCCACCATAACAAGTATACACAATAGCTAACATAACCTGGAACAAAAATGCTTCTGTCGTATGTGGTAACAGAGCGAATAAAACAATTTGCAATACAAAGAAAGTTGTATATGTATTTGGACGACCAATATAATCAGAAATAGATGCCCAACCCAGACGACCTAAACCATTAAAAATCCCTAAAATACCGACAAGCGCTGCTGCTTCAGCAGTTGTAAACCCAATACTTTCTTCCGCTAAAGGCTTAGCAGCAGATAAGATCGCGATTCCACACGTAACATTAATAAACAACATGATCCATAAATAATAAAATCTCGTTGTTTTTACTGCTTCATTAGCAGTAAGTTGTGATAAATCTTCTTTAATTCTTGAATTTCCTGATTTAACTTTTGCTTCAAATCCCTTGGGAACCCAATCATCAGCTGGCTTCTCTAAGTATAGCGAAGATAATGTCATAATGATTAAATAAGCAATCCCTAAAATATAAAATGTGTTTGCTGTTCCAACTGAATTGATTAGTGCTTCCATCACCGGACTAGCAATCGCTGCTGCGAATCCAAACCCCATGATCGCAAGTCCTGTTGCTAATCCTCTTCTATCTGGGAACCATTTTACTAGCGTTGATACTGGTGCGATATACCCTACACCAAGCCCAATTCCTCCAAGAACTCCATATGTAATATAAAGAAAAGGTAGAGATCCTAATTGAACGGCTAAACCTGATCCAAGGATTCCGGCTCCAAAGAATCCAGCGGCAAGTAAACCAGCTGCTCTTGGACCATATTTTTCAACAAAATGTCCTAAAAAAGCTGCAGACAAACCAAGAAATAAAATGGCAATACTAAACGTTAATTGGACTTGTGAAGCACTCCACCCAAACTCCTCCATTAGTGGATTCGTAAAGTTACTCCATGCATAAACAGATCCAATGGAAATATGGATTCCTACTGCTGATGCAGCAATTAACCAACGATTTTTTGTCTTTTTCATGTAGTCATCCCCTCATTTTTAAAAAAGCATCATCTATAAATCTTACAAACAAGATGTTTTAAGGCTTGATTGTACTTTAAGCCATCTTGAAACTTAACGTACATTATCATAAGAAAAGCGCAAGCGCCTTGGTCATCGCCGTACAAACTGGAGGAGCATCGACTAAAGATTTAGGAAACACGGTAAGCGAAGCGAACCGATGTTGACTTATCGTAGGGAGATGATCTGAAGTTTGATAGGCGATAGGCGCTGGAGCTAGACACCTACACTAAGTACAAAATTTTATACTTTCTAATCTGTTTACAAAAACAATAAAAGCTTGTCTTATCGCCGAACTTTTGGCGACAGCATTCTGATAGCAAAACAAAAACCGCCAATCTCCTTAAAAGATAGAAAAATAGCCATTTTTCCTATCTAAAAGGTAATTGACGGTTAGTTTCAAGCAGGATTCGCTACTATCGGACCAACAGTTAATCGCTTTCATTTATAGAACAATTTGAACCGACGACAGGATCGCTATCTCGGAGCAAAATGTTACAATATCATGAACTTTGTATCGAAATAGTAACATGTAATCTATAATTCTGCAACAATATTTTTTATCTTTTCAAAACTTCCTCAATCATAAATGACAAACTTTCGTACTTGTTAATGTCTAGATATTATGTTTATATTTTAGGTATCTTAAAACTTAGGTGAGATGGAAAATGGACATGAAAATGAGCATCAGTCAAAAAATCCATAAATACTCAGGTGGAAAATTATTCGACACAACTGATCATATCGTAACTGAATTTCCATTAACGATTTTTGTTAACAATGAGGAATTTGCAACAATGGTATGTACCCCTACTCATTTTGAGGAAATGGTTGTTGGATTTTTAGCGTCTGAAGGAGTTATCCGTTTTTATCGTGAAATTGAGTCAATATCTATAGATGAGGATGCCGGTTATGCTTATGTCAAGATTCAAGCTGATGTCACAACAAATCAGCAATATTATTCTAAAAGATTTATTGGATCTTGCTGTGGTAAAAGCAGACAGTTTTACTTTCAGAACGATGTAAAAACATCTAAAACCTCAATGAGTAAACAAACACTGACTCCCTTACAGTGCATTTCTTTAATGAAACAGATGCAGGATAGCAGTATCATTTTTCAAGAAACTGGTGGAGTGCATAACGCAGCATTATGTACACCCGATAACATGATTGTAACCCGAACTGATATTGGCAGACATAATGCGTTAGATAAATTATATGGATATAGTATTTTGAATGAAATTCCAGTACGTGATAAAATAATTGTATTTAGTGGTAGAATTTCTTCCGAAGTGCTTGTCAAAGCATCAAAAATAGGAGTTGGAATTGTTCTATCAAAATCTGCTCCAACTGATCTTGCTATTAAGCTTGCAAATGATTTAAACATTACAGCTGTAGGCTTTATTAGAGGATCTTCATTTAATGTCTATTCCCATCCAGAACGGATAGTTGAAAGATAAATGCAAGGGAGGAATCGTATTGACGAAACATCATTCTGTTTATGATTACTTTGATCGCCCCCTCCGTGACCTGCGAATTTCGGTTACAGATAAATGTAATTTCCGCTGCACCTATTGCATGCCAGCAGAAATATTTGGACCTGACTTTCCCTTTTTAAAGAGAAATGAATTGCTTTCGTATGAAGAAATCGAACGGTTGACGAAAGTTTTTGTCCACTCACTTGGTGTAAAAAAAATACGTATTACAGGTGGAGAACCGTTGATGCGGAAGGATTTGTCCACCCTTATTGAACGGATAAACCAGATAGATGGCGTTGAAGATATTGCCATGACAACAAACGGTTATTTTTTACCTAAATACGCAAAAGACTTAAAAGCTGCAGGATTACAACGTGTTTCAATTAGTCTTGATTCTCTCAATGATGATGTATTTGGAAAAATAAATGGCCGTGGCGTTCCCGTTAAATCTGTTATAGACGGTATTGACGCTGCAGCTAAGGCTGGTTTAAAGGTAAAGATCAACATGGTTGTTAAACGCGGGATGAATGACCATGAAATTAT
>DASQMK010000480.1:0-3688 GCA_035645575.1 Metabacillus sp. | reverse complement strand
AACGGAGGCGAAACGCGTCGCAAGAAAAAGAGTTGTCCTGAAGGATCATTGGAAAAGCGAAAGGTTTCATACGTTCGGGTTCACTGTCTATGTAAGGAAAACTGCGAAGTTTCATTTTGGGGTGATTGAAAAAGAATAAAGGGCTGAGCGAAGGGACAGATCGCAACTCGTTATTTAAAGACTACCAAAGCGAATGAAAAGGGGCTAGCTGGAGATGTTAAGGGGTGGAGGTGATTGAAATGGCAAAGCGTCGAAAAGATCCGACAACTGTTGGATTAGGTTCACCTGAAGTAAAAGGGCAGGGAACGACCACAACGGAAACAGGGATTCTTGAAAAGGATTCTACAACAAAAAAGAAGAAACAATCATGAGACAATAAGCAAATCTGTGTCAGACCTCACAAATTTGGGCTACATGAGTGTAGTATGAAGATATAAATAGTGAGGTCTGACAGCCATCACCTACATCAATCAATAAAACAATTTACAATATTAAACGCAAGCGTTAAAACACTAAGAGCAACAAATAATAAAGTTTCCAACTCCATTCCCTCCCACAAGATTTTTATTCGAAAAAGAAAGAATATTATTAAAACAACAACCCAACATTGTGTTGCTTGGTTATAATTGTAGTATACGTTTATTCAGAAAAAAATAAAATAGTCGGGTAATAGGAGGAGAAACCATGAGATTTCAGCTTGCGGAACGAATGAATGCCTTTCAGACATTGATCTTTAACGAACTAGCAGAATATAAGCGTAAAAAGATTTCTGAAGGTTATGAAATCATTGATTTAAGTATAGGAAGTCCTGATTTGCCGCCTCCGCCATTTGTAATGGAAGCATTGGCTGATCATGTGAAAAAGGAAAATCAATATGGATATTCCATTACCGGAACGGATGAATTTCACTCTGCTGTTGCGGAATATTATAAGTTAAGCCACGGTGTTCACCTAAATGAAAAGTCGGAGATCTATTGTTTAATGGGTTCTCAGTCTGGTCTTGTGCATTTCCCAATGGTATTTGCGAACCCTGGTGATATTATTTTAGTTCCTGATCCTGGTTATACTGCTTATGCAACAGGAATTGCGATGGCTGAGGCAGTTCCATATTTTATGCCCTTAAGAAAAGAAAGCGGATTTTTGCCTGATTTGTCATTGGTTCCAAGTGAGATAGCTAAAAAAGCAAAAATTATGATTTTAAACTTTCCTGGGAATCCAGTTCCTGCATTAGCTACTGAGCAATTTTTCAGGGAGGTTATTGCCTTTTCAAGAACTTATAACATAATAGTACTCCACGATTTTGCTTACTCGGAGCTGTACTATGAAGGAAATAAACCAATTAGCTTTTTATCAGTTCCAGGTGCAAAAGAGGTTGGAGTCGAGATGAATTCACTCTCCAAAAGCTTTAATATGGCTGGATGCCGCATCGGGTATATAGTCGGAAATCATGAGCTCATACATGCGCTTTCTTGTTTGAATTCAAATTTGGATTACGGTGTGTTTTTCCCTATTCAACGAGCAGCTGCGCTTGCACTGCGCCAAGGGGCCGGATTTTGCGAAGAAAGCCGCTTAATATATGAGTCACGGAGAGATAAATTAGTAGAAGGTTTGAAATCGATTGGCTGGAATGTGGAGAAACCTAAAGCGGGCATGTTTGTTTGGGCGGAAATTCCTGCGGGGTGGTCATCAATGGAATTTGCTTACGCGCTTATAAATGAGGCAAATGTAGTTGTCACGCCAGGTCACGCATTTGGTCCAAGTGGGGAAGGTTATGTACGGATAGCTCTCGTGCAAAATGAAGAAAAAATCGAACAAGTAATTCGCAATATTGAAAAAAGCGGAATACTTAATATACATAAATAGAGGTGGGGTTACAATAGAGAAAGGGGTTGGCAAAGTCCAAGCCCTTTTGATATTTATTCACTTTCCCTATTAAGGATGTATTGCAGTGCGGCAAGTTTTTCAGTTTGGGGACAAGAGTGACTTCACTGAGATTCCTTTTAGTTGTATAGTAACGTAATATTTTTATATAGAAACCTTTACAATTTTGTAACAAAAGATTATTATAGTATTTGCATATATTATTGCATATTACTAATTTTTACCTTAAAACTACCTTATGGAAATTTTATAATTTTTATGGAGGTGTTGCTATGTCGTTGACGAAAAAGATTTTACTTGGTATGGCGGTGGGTATCATCGTCGGTTTGATCTTTAACTTAGGTTTATCCAAGGAAGCTTTTGAAACCGCTAACACCTACGTATTTACTCCTCTTGGTAAGCTGTTCATCAATCTTATTAAACTATTGGTAGTACCAATTGTACTTGTTTCTATCATCCTTGGTGCGGCCGGTGTAGGAGATCCTAAAAAACTTGGTCGCATCGGCTTGAAAACGATTTCGTATTTCCTTGTGACAACCTCTCTTGCTCTCGTTCTTGCTTTGGCACTCGGATCGATTATCCAACCAGGTAAAGGGGATTTTAGTATCGAAGGTGCGGAATTTGAAGCGCAAGAGGCACCACCTGTAATGGATACCCTTCTTGGCATCATTCCGGCCAATCCGTTCCAGTCGATGGTGGAAGGGAATATGTTGCAAGTTATTTTCTTTGCGTTATTAATTGGTCTTGCAATTGCACAATTAGGGAGCCGCGTTGAAGGGGTCACAAAGCTGTTAGAACAGGCTAATGATATTTTAATGTATCTAGTCGGATTGGTTATGAAATTGGCTCCGTTCGGTGCATTCGGATTAATCGCGACAGCGATTGGAAGCCAGGGGCTTGACGCAATTGCAGCAATGGGCAAGTATATGTTCACGGTTCTGTTTGCCTTATTCCTCCATGCACTAATCGTGTACGGTGGATCTGTCTCCTTAATAGGGAAAAGAAATCCTGTTCAATTCTTCAGGGGATTTGCTCCAGCAATGGCTGTGGCGTTCAGCACATCAAGCAGTAACGCGACGTTGCCAATCTCGATGGAGACGGCACAAAAGAACCTTAATGTACCAAAAACCATAAGTGGCTTCGTACAGCCACTTGGTGCTACCATCAATATGGATGGTACAGCTATCATGCAAGGTGTTGCAACTGTATTTATTGCCCAAGTCGTTGGCCACGATCTTACGCTCAGCCAACTTTTAACGGTTATCTTAACTGCTACTTTAGCTAGTATCGGAACAGCAGGTGTTCCAGGCGTAGGTTTGATCATGTTATCGATGGTATTAACATCTATCGGATTGCCAGTAGAGGCAATTGCGTTAGTTCTTGGAGTTGACCGTATCCTTGATATGACACGCACAGCAATCAACATTACAGGTGATGCTGCTTGCGCTGTAATCGTTGCTAAATCGGAAGAAAAGCATGCTGATACAACATCTTCTGTTGCTGTATAATTGGATATGATATACAGGAGTGCTGCGTTCATGATTTCCTTTAATAAAAATCGTGAAGCTAGCACTCTTTTTATTATTGAGATGGTCTATTGCCTATTATTTCTATCTTTCTAAGAAATCGATAAATGATATAATATGATTAGGATTCTATGAATTGGTATAGTAATGTTTCGATCTATCACGACGTATTTTTTGATTATTTTCAGCTAGGGGCAATGCATAATGAAAAACCCATTACATATCTTATTCTTACTTTTGCTGATCATACCACTTTTATCGTTTTCTCCGTACAAACCGAT
>DASQMK010000479.1:0-1894 GCA_035645575.1 Metabacillus sp. | reverse complement strand
TTGTACCTACCTAATTTAACCCACATTCAACCCCATCCCTAACTTTTTTAAATAGTAAAATGTTACTTTCTTACTTTATCATACCTTCATTTACTTTATCTACTGAATAAACTAAGTGTAAATACTTTCAAGTTCAATTTCCTTGCAAAAAATAAAGTACATATCATTTAATGAAATGTACCTCATTCACAGTAATAAATTATGAAACTTTGGACAAACTGTCTGTTGGGAGTACCAAAGCATTTTTCATATCATTTATTTAAAGGAGAAATCATCGATGTATAGTGGAAACGATCAAAGTTTACAAATGAAAATGGAAAATCTATTTAAAAACACATGTGGAACGTGGCAAAATTGTACAGATTCAAACATTCAAGACTTCCTAGAGCAATGCCAACAAAATAATATTGATCCACAATATTGTATGAGTTGGGTTGAACAACATAAATCACAAATTCCTGATTGGCAAGCTGTTTCAGCTACATCCCTTGAATGGGTTAACCAGCATACTTCAACAGGTTCTCCATTTAATGAATAATAATGTGAAGCATTTAAATAACCTTGTGCTTGGAAAGAGGAACAGTAGCACAAGGTTATTTGTCTCTATAAATAAGAACATTCTTATCGTTTTTATTTTTATTCTAAAATCTTCACTTTAAACCTAGCGAGAAATCAATTTTATCAGCAATTTGAGGAAAGTCTATTAAAGGGTTCCTATTCTTTTGTTTTTCATAAATGGCTTTGTTCCGATGCTTTTCATGAGTTGTAACTTTATACTCGTTATGCCATTTTAATAGCAATTCAACATCTTTTTGATCATAACGATTAATTTCATTTGGATATCTTAATAAAAAATACAAAGTTGCCCGCGCTACTTCCCCTTTTCCACTTTCAGGTTCAAACTTCTGTTCTTCATATTTTCCACATTCTGATGCAATTCCTTTTAACTCAAATTCAGGAGTATAATCAGTAAAATCATAATAAGGATAGTTAGATCTCATTGAGTTGCATGTTTTTTCACATGTGAATAAATGGTGTAAATCTCCTCTCATAGGATTATCTTTATCAAACCAAGACTGTGGTACAACATGCTCACAATTGTACATATTTTCCTTTTCAATGTCCTTTATCATATCCTGTTTAACAGCTTCATTTGCTGATGACAATTTCATTAGTTTACTATAAGCTTTCTCTCTATTCCATTCAGCCTTATAGTCCTCTTTTATAAGCTGTTCTGGATCCTTATCTCTTCCGGAATAAATGCTCTTTAACGTTCCATCCACCTGTAGATCTACCCATGAGTAAAGATAATTTCGAGTATTTGAATTGTATGGAAGATGGATTTCATGCGTGTTAGTAATCAATTCACTTAATTGCTTAAACAATTCCTTTTTATCTGTATTTTGAAAAGAGATATCTCTATAATATTGATTGATTATTATTTGATCCTCTTCCTTATCGTAATATTCTTCTTCTTTTTTTATTCTTATTTTATTATGCTTTACTACTACTAACACATCTTCTAAATTTACTTCTTCATCTAAAAATTTACGATTAACATGATCCACGACTTTTTCCTCCTTTTAAGTAAAAAACCCACACTTTTAGAGATCGGTAAGCTCCTCTATTATGCGGGTAAGGTGATGCAAATCATTTACTTTTGTGGTGTAGGTATATTTAAACGTGCTACATTGATAATTTCATAGATTTTATCTACTAAGTTAAGGACAAGGAAGCCGTTGCCTTCGGAGCTTTTTCTATAGCCCAATGGCAATGTCCTTCTAACAAGCTGGGCGTAAATTTCTGCTTCAATTAGTGATCTATTAAACTCTTTTTCACTTAAATTAATGAGTAATGCGATCGCTCCCGCTACATGTGGAGTTGCCATTGACGT
>DASQMK010000478.1:0-3513 GCA_035645575.1 Metabacillus sp. | reverse complement strand
TAGCAGTAAGGGATTAGAGTTCCCGGTTGTATTTGTTGCAGGTCTTTCCAAGCAATTTAATATGATGGATTTAAATAAAAAATATTTACTAGATAAAGAGCTGGGGTTTGGTACAAAGTTGATCAATCCTAAACTGCGTGTTAGCTACCCAACTCTTCCTTATATTGCATTAAAGAAAAAAATGAGAATGGAGCTTTTGGCAGAGGAAATGCGTGTCCTCTATGTAGCGCTAACTCGTGCAAAGGAAAAACTTTATTTGTTAGGGACGTTAAAGGATCCTGATAAAACGATCACAAATTGGAGAAACCATCTTTCTCATACAGAGTGGCTATTACCTGACTTTGAACGTGCAAAAGCAAAAAGTTATTTGGATTGGATTGGGCCAGCGTTAATTCGTCATAAGGATTGCCATGTACTCAGTGATGGACAAGCTTGCTTTAATGACGAAATTACAGGACATCCATCCCGTTGGACAATCGAAAAAGTAAAAGGGGAAGAGCTGAAAGAAACATTTAAAGCAGAGCAGGAGTTTAATCATGAGCTGCTAACTTCTATTCAAGAAGGTGAAGCTGTATCGATAGAAAGCGAGCTAAAGCACGTTGTTTATGATCAGCTTTCATGGTCTTACCCTTATAAGCAAGCAACGAGAAGCCGTTCAAAGCAATCGGTCACAGAGTTAAAAAGACAGCGGGAAGTTCAGGATGAATATAGTGATCAACAGCTTATAAAGAAGCCTGCTGCACAATCACTTCTTTATAATCGACCTAGTTTTATGCAAAACAAGTCCATCACTCCAGCAGAAAAAGGAACAGCTATGCATGCTGTGATGCAGCATATCAATCTCCAAGAAGAAATAACAGACAAAATAATTATTCGTAAGGTAGATGAGCTTGTTCAAAGGGAAATTCTTTCTACAGAGCTTGCAAAAGTGATTGATGTTAATCAAATTGCTGTTTTTTTCTCATCTGATCTTGGTCAAAGAATGATAGCTGCAAAACATGTTTATCGAGAAGTACCATTTAGTTACGCATTAGATGCTGATAAACTTTATGAAGGAATGAAGGATGAGCCAATCCTAATCCAAGGTGTGATTGACTGTTTATTTGAGGACGAGCAGGGAACTGTTTTGCTAGATTATAAGACTGATACGATTAAAGGACGCTTCACGAATGAAACGGCAGCTGTTGAAGAAATATTGAAGAATCGCTATCGTGTCCAAATTGATTTATATACAAAGGCTGTAGAAGACATTCTACATCGCCCTCTTCAGGAAAAGTATCTATTTTTCTTTGATGGCGGATATTTGATCAACATGTAAGAAATCTTTAGTGCAATCGGTCTAATGCCGATTGCTCTTGCTATTCTAGAAGAAAACAAGCCAGGAAGGAATGATTAGTGAATGCGCATATTGCATACAGCAGATTGGCATCTTGGTCGAGCTCTTGAGGGACGGAGTCGACTAGCAGAGCAAGCTCAGTTTATTGACGAGCTTGTGAGAATAGTAGAGGAAGAAAAGGTTGATGCTATTTTAATGGCTGGAGATGCCTTTGATACAGTGAACCCGCCTGCTGCGGCAGAGCAATTATTTTATGATGGACTATCAAGATTATCTGATCATGGAAAACGCCCTATCGTTGTCATTGCAGGAAACCATGATAATCCAGATCGAATATCTGCTGCATCGCCTTTGGCTGGCAATCATTCCATTCATTTAATCGGTTATCCGAAGACAGAGGTATTAAAAGTAGATATACCTATAGCAGGACAGCAAATGATGGTTGCTGCACTGGCCTATCCTTCAGAGGCTAGACTTGAGCAGGTGCTATCACAAGAACATGATGAAGTTCTGCTTCGTAATAAATATGATGAACGAATTCGAGATTTATTTTCGATTATGAGCAAGCAGTTTCAGCATGACACAGTCAATATCGCGATGAGTCATATACATGTAGCTGGTGGAAGCTCTTCTGATTCTGAACGGCCAATTGAGGTTGGAGGGGCTTATACTGTTGCTGCCACAAGCATGCCAGAGGCTGCCCAGTATGTTGCTTTAGGTCACTTGCATCGCCCGCAAAATATTAAGCGTGCTAGCACACTAACAAGATACTCTGGTTCACCACTAGCCTATAGCTTTTCTGAAATTGGCTATGCTAAATCAGTTACAATCCTTGATGCAGAACCGAATAAGCCGGTTGAAATGAAAGAAATTCCCTTATCATCTGGAAAACCATTAGTGAAATGGAAAGCAACAGAAGGAATAAGTCAAGTTCATCAATGGCTGGATGAAGGAAGGGATTCAACAGCTTGGATTGATTTAGAAATTCATTTAACAAGCACATTATCCATTGAAGAAATACATCGCTTACGTAAATGGCATCCTGGCTTTATTCATATACGGCCTGTGTTTCAAGCCGAACAGGAAGTAGCTGCTACAAGACAAGCGAATTTGCCGATCGACCAATTGTTTACTCAGTTTTATGAAAAACAAACAGGTGGTGCGAAGCCTGAAGACGAGCTTATTAAGCTGTTTTTGGAACTAGTCCAACAGGATGAGGTACAAGAGGAAGGTGAAGAGGCATGAAGCCTATTACATTAAGTGTGGCTGGATTGCATAGTTTTCGAGAAAAGCAGACCATACAGTTTGATTCTCTTTGCGATGGAGGGATTTTCGGTATCTTTGGGCCAACTGGAAGTGGGAAATCGTCGATTCTTGATGCAATGACACTTGCTTTATATGGAAAAGTAGAACGTGCTATGAACAACACCCACGGTATACTCAATCACGCCGAAGATCAACTAACAGTTTCTTTCACCTTTGAACTTGAAAATGCTTCAGCAAGGAAAAGATATATCGTTGAACGTGTTTTTAAACGAACAGATGATATTAGAGTAAAAACAGCGATATGCCGGTTAATTGAAGAAGGTGAAGAACATGTCGTTCTCGCTGATAAGGCAGTTGATGTGAATGAAAAAATATATGGATTGCTTGGTTTAACAATTGATGATTTTACTCGTGCAGTTGTATTGCCGCAAGGGAAATTTGCTGAATTTTTATCCTTAAAAGGAGCAGAAAGAAGACAAATGCTTCAGCGTTTATTTCACTTAGAGCAATATGGAGATCAATTGTTGAAAAAGTTAAAGAAGCGTTTAGCGACAACTCGCATTGAACGAAATGAACTTGAAGCAGAGAAAACAGGTTTAGGTGATGCGTCAGCTGCTGCGGTTGAAGAAGCAAAAAATAATGTAAATGAAGCAAAGCTTTTGTTAGAAAAGCGCCAAAAAGAATTGGATAGTGTTACAAAAGACTTTGAACAAAAACAAGCGATATGGGATCTTCAAAAGCAAAAGGAAGAGCTAGAAAAAGAAAAACAGTCTGTAAAAGAAGAAGAAGGACAAATAGCTTCTTTGGAGAAACGCTTAAAGACTGCGGAGGAAGCAGAGGCTCTAAGACCTTATGCAGAAGCCTTACAAGCTAGAAAGAAAGAAAAAAAAGAAGCGGAAATCAACCTGGCC
>DASQMK010000477.1:0-19378 GCA_035645575.1 Metabacillus sp. | reverse complement strand
TGTCCATTCGATTCGATATTTCAACTACGTTCACTCCTGAACATGAATTTTAATTGGATTATGAAAAATTAGATTATTTCTAAGAATCCGGTAATCCAAAGGAAATCTTTATATTAATTAATGTAATCAATATGCTATAATCATATTCGATTTATCACAATGATTAAGCAATATTAAATTGTATGTAGACCAATGGTATCTATTTTACCATCGAATACTAATTAATTAAAGATTAAGGTACGAGGAGGAAATTTGTTGATAGAAGTATATGTTGATGGGGCAAGTGCTGGTGATCCTGGTCGTTCTGGTGCTGGAGTTTTTATTAAAGGTCATGGAAAAGCAGAACAGTTCTCTATCCCATTAGGAATGATGACAAATCATGAAGCAGAATATCATGCTGTGATTAAAGGAATGGAAATTTGTATTCAAAATGAATATAAAGTTGTTTCCTTTCGAACAGATTCACAATTAGTGGATCGTGCAGTAGAAAAACAGTTTGTGAAAAACAGCCAATATTCACCGCTGTTGGAGAAAATCCTTGAGTTATCTAAGCAGTTTGACTTATTCTTCTTAAAATGGATACCTAGTAAAGAAAACAAAGTTGCAGATCAACTTGCAAGAAATGCTATACTTAACCAATAATTTAAGGTAATTGAGAGAGTGACTGAAATGAAAAAAATGTTTGCAGATGGAAGTTTATTATTTGTTGCTTTTATTTGGGGAGCGACCTTTGTTGTTGTACAAAATGCGATTCAATTTTTACCACCAAATTTATTTAATGGAATTCGATTCCTGCTAGCAGCCATTATCCTTTCTATGTTTGTTTTTAAAAGTGGGAGATCGTTTTTTTCAATCGAGTTGATCAAAGCAGGGACTTTTTTAGGTTTCTTTTTATTTATTGGCTATTCGTTTCAAACAGTGGGTCTTATTTATACTACATCTTCTAAGGCTGGATTTATTACTGGATTAAGTGTAATGATTGTCCCTATCCTTGCCATCTTTTTTTTAAAAGAGCAAGCAAAGCCCATCGTCTTTATTGGAGCAAGCATCGGAACTGTTGGACTTTATTTTTTAACATTAGCAGGTATATCACAAATAAATTTTGGGGATCTACTTGTTTTTATATGTGCAATTGGCTTCGCGTTTCACATTGTGTTTACGAGTAAATTCACTGAGCAACACCCAGCATTGCCCTTAACGATTATTCAATTATTCACAGTATCTTTACTGAGCTTCCTTAGTTCTTTTTTAATTGAGAAGCCAACAATTTCAATTAACCAAATATTACATCAAGACGTCATTATTGCGTTGTCTATCACATCAATCTTTGCAACTGCACTTGCCTTTTATATTCAAACAAAATTTCAACAGTTTACATCAGCAGCAAGAGTTGCGATCATTTTTGCAATGGAACCGGTTTTTGCTGCATTAACAGCGTATTTTGTTTTAGAGGAACGACTGTCAATTTACGGATTCATCGGATGCTGCTTTATTTTCATGGCCATGATCATGACCGAACTTCCTAAGTTTTTTCCGTTCAAACATGGAATAAAACAAACACATAGTATGTAAAAATTGAAATGCGAGATGGGATGGGATAAAGAACATTATTTTCATCTCATCTTTTTAAATAGAATATCGTTAAGGGTATCATATTAAATTTAAAGATTTTATATGAAGTAATGCTTGTTTTCGATTAACAATTTTCTCCGATTTAAAATTCTCTAAAAGTGATATAAAAAAAGAACCATCAAATTCCTTTTGAATTTTTAATGTCAATTCTATTGCAATAATAACGACTTCATCTACTGTATCTGTATATTGTTGACCAAATTCAATAAATCCGTTTGCATCCTCCCCTAATATAAATCCCTTACCAATTAAGTAATCAACATACTCTTTAACCGACCGAAACATATTTAGATTCATCCTTTTTTAATGTTGTACTAATTCGATCTTATCTAAAAATGTCGACAAATTCTATCTTTTTTCATCATTTTTTCCGATTTCTTTCCACCCTCTCCTTCATTTATCATATTTATTTTATTAGTATTTCTTAGGTAGTAGGTCATAATATAATTGGAGGTGTCGATCAAATGAGTAGTGAAAAAAGAGGAAATAATCGTGGTAGAAAAGCTCCAAGTGTCAATCCGCAGGGCTTTGCAGCTGATACAGAATTCTCAATGGAGCCTAAAAGTAAACTAGAAAATGCTGCTAAGAAAAAGAATACAAAATAAGTGATCCTATGTAACTGCAAGCATGAATGGAAGATGATCTTTCTTCCATTCATGTGTTAAGTGATATCGGTAAACTTTAAATTGCTTCTTCTTGTGTAACCATTATATTTTTTAGCATAGACTGGATTCCTCTTAATTCGTGTTCTTTTATGATGAAAAGAGCTTTTTCTTCATCTATAAATAAAATCGAATCGTCTAATAAACACTCTAATGGAGCTTGACAATTAATTTCAGCTAATTTTCTTGAAAGATGTAGCATATCTAAATCATTCTCTATTTTTGTCTTTTGCCCTTTTGTAAGATCTGATAGGCTTTTAAGTAATTCATCTATCGATTTATATTGTGAAATAAGCTTATAAGCTGTTTTTTCACCAATTCCCTTTACGCCAGGATAATTATCACTTGAATCTCCCATTAATGCTTTTACATCAATGAGCATTTGCGGCTCAATTGCAAATTCTTCAACATATAATTCCTTTGTGTAATGCTTATAATTACCTATTCCCTTTTGTAAAATTAATACATCCACATGATCATTTAATAATTGAAGAATATCCTTATCCCCTGTAATGATTGATATTTTCATATCCTTTTCAAATTTCTTCGTTAATGTTCCAATACAATCATCAGCTTCATAGCCTTCTATCCCGATATTTTTTATATTGAGTGCTTCCACAACTTCTTTGGCTAGATCAAATTGTGGCTGTAGTTCAATTGGGGCTTCAGGTCTATTCGCTTTATAATCAGTAAACAAATCATTACGGTATGTTTTACTCCCCATATCCCAGCAACAAACTACATGTGTTGGTTTTGTATATTCAATAACAGCAAATAAGTGTTTTAATAAACCAGTAACTGCATTTGTTGGGGTCCCTTTACTATTAATCATAAATTGACCATAAACAGATGTTGAAAAGAACGAACGGAAAAGCAACGCCATCCCATCTACTATTAATAAATGCTGATCTTTTATCATTTTTGTCCCTCACAATCGGTCCTTTATTTATCACATATCATTAACCAAAGGCTAGTATAACATAAATCGAAGGAGGTTGTACTTGGTACTTCGAGTAAATTCTACTATGACTAAGACAGAAAAAAACCTGTTGAGAAATCAATCTCTACAGGTTTTCACTGATTAGTCTTTATTTTTACTACTTAATTTTAATGCTTCATTTTGAGCATATGAAGCAAACTCAGTATTAAAATCATTTTTTTTCTTTTTATTATTATTACGCTGTGCATTTGCATTTCCTAATTTTGTACGACCCATAAAATCCTCACCTTTCACTAAATTCAGAAAAACAATATTAGTTTTTCACAGAGATGCTTTTTTGAGTCGTAAAGAGGCTTGGTAATGTCTAGCAAGCTTATAGTTCTACTTAACAAACTTGATCATTTCCCATATTTTCTATCTACAAATTCTTGTACCATTTCCTTTGTCACCAGTTTACGTGTCGGTACAATACCTTCTGATGCTAATTGATTTATTTCAGATGTTACGTTATTAATTTGTTCAACTTCAAATGGTAAAGAATTTACACAACGAAAAACCGCTTCTTCAATTAATGCTTCTCTTTTTGCTTCTAATTTTAAAAATGATTGAATGTGTTGATGCTGATTTTTACTATGCTGTGTTATAGCTTCATGTACGTTACTCATGTGGTTCCACCTCGTTTTTCCATTAACCTTTTGACGTGTTTTTTAGGGGTCCAGCAATTAAACGAATAAGTCGGCATCGTTTTATATTTTAAACGGCTACAATAATACATCATTTTTTTATCCTTTCGAATCGCCTCAAAATGTATACACGTTGCACAAACTTGATACGCTTTTAAATTCAAACCTTTTCCCCCTGCACGCTAAATGTTTTATCAGTAAATTGTATCATAAAATTAATGATTTGGATGATTGTTCTCTTCTAATAATTTAACAACTTCTGTGATATTCTCTAACTCAGATTTTAAATGACCAGTGTCCTCATTACGAATATCTAGTAAAGCAGCAAAACCTTCCTCTGTTTGTTTCTTTACTTCTTGTAAAAGTATGTTATGAGCTGATTCGATTGCATCCTTATAATAATTAGAAAACTCTTTCACGTATTCATTTAAAATAACAGACGTTGGTCCATCAAATCGTTTAGATAAGTCCTCAGCCATTACTTTCTTTTCATTACGTTCAAAAAAGGATTTTGTATTTTTAAATAACTTTAATGCTGGATGAAAAGTTGAAATAATATTTTCCGAAAATTCAACAGAGATAGTTGGCGTTTGTATATCGGAAAAATCAATTGATGCAAATGTTACACTTTGTGACTTTTTCTTTATGAGCTGTACTATTCGACTAAACTCACTTTCTAAGGTCTTCTGTATAACTTTTTCAATTCTTAACGATGTAGCTTGAAGTTCTTGGATTAATTCAAATTCTACAGTTCTTACCAACTCTTCCAGACAAGTTTGTAATGCTTGCTGGATGTCAGAATTTTGGTGAAAAATGCTCGGATGAAAGCTTTCCTTAAAAAAGTCATTGAAACGGAAGAATAAGCGCTGCTTCACATAAAAAATTAACTCTTCGATTTCTTGAGATACAGATGCGACAATATGGTCAGGCGTTAAATTTGCTAGTTCATCATTAACACTAATTTGCTCTTTTAAAAGAGTTTCTCTAATTTTCTCTTTTTCAAGCACGCTCATTTCAGCAGCATGTATAAGGGACTTTATTCTTTCTGTACAGCGTTTTAAATCTTCTTTAATTGATAAAAGCGTAGTATTTGTTAATTCCTCTTTAATAAATATGTTGAACTGATGTTGAAAGTCGAGATAATCTTTTTCTTCTTCTACTTTGTTTGATAAGATGTTTAAACTAGATACCCCAAAAAGTCGAACGTTTCTTATCTCATGCTTTAAGAACTGTTCTCTAATATATGACTTAACTAGATTAACTTCTTCTTCATTTTTGGCTAAATCAACAGCATTGATAATAAAGAACATTTTATCTAATGTAAAGGAATCCTTAACCCTTCCTAATTGTCTTAAAAATTCACGATCTCCTTTTGAGAATGGGTGATTGTAATAGGTCACATATAAAACCGCATCGGCTTTTTTAATATACTGAAATGCTACATCTGTATGTCGCTTATGCAAGGAATCCGCTCCAGGCGTATCCACTAATGTTATCCCAGCTCTTGTAATTGGACAATCAAAATAAACAATAACCTCTTCAACTAAACAAGCCTTTTCTTCCTTAGCAACAAAATCCTTAAATGAATGGTTATCCGCTTGAACAATTAGCCCTTCATTTGTTAAGGATTCATAATCCATCATAGCTTTTTGATACTTCACTATTTGTTCGGTTTCATTTTTATGTTGCCCTTGATAATTCTGTAGGCACTCAGTAACGTTTTCTATCGTTATTCCCTTATTATTTAATGAAGGAATATTATCAATTATTTCCTTCATTAACAACTCTTTTGATTTCAGTTTAACTTCAACTAAACCATGTGCCTTTTCAGATGTTGGCGGAGCAATTTTATTTATAGTTGCTGTTGTTGGATTTGGTGAAGAAGGTAAGAGTCTTTCACCTATCAACGCATTTGCAAAAGATGACTTTCCTGCACTAAACGCACCAAATAGCGCTACAGTAAAGGATCGGTTGTTAAAATTGTTAATCTTACCCTCGAGTGAATCCGTAAATTGCTTAAATCCTAGTATATTTTCAAGACGTTTGACAACCTGTTCTGCACTCTTTATAAATACATCTCGATTGTGATAACGAGAATTAGCAGGCTGATCTGGACCATCTATTGATTCTTCTTCGTCTACCCTTTTTTCTTGAATTTGAATTGATTTTGTTGATATTTTATATAATTGATGCTCAGTTAACCACTTTTCCTCATCTAACTCTATAGTGGATATTCCCTTACTAATCTCTCTCAATATGTTGTTATATTGCCAAAACTTCTCAAACTTGCGTAAGTCATCTTGGCATTTTCCAATCATTTCATTATCGTACTTTATCTTCTCCTTGATTTCAGCCATTTGATCTTGAAGTTCACTATTTATAACATCCATCATCTTTTTTAATAGGCTCATCACTTGTAGCTTACTATGCTTTTTAATTAATTCACTCACATCTGAGGAATAGGTCAAAACATACTGATTATTATAAGAAGCACCAGCTTTTATTGCATCAGATACAAGTTGTTGTGAAACCTTAATAGAAAATGATTGAGCTTCCTGTATAAGCTTCGGATCATGAATTTCATATGTTTGGATAAACTCTTTAAGTAATGAAATAAAATGCCAAGCAATTTGTGTTTCCGTATTTTTTATTAAACTATCGTATAATTCGTTTTTTCTCTTTTCTCGCTCTTGTTCCGTTTTTGTTTTCGAAAAAAGAAAACCTATTTTAAAAGAAGGATCTGCGGATTCAATATAAGCTGCTGCTTTTTCCCTTGTTTCATATGGGATTAAGTTGGCACTTTTTAATATCGCAGATACTTTTTCTTCTGTATCAATTCGAAGCTGATCCAATTTTTCTTCTTCCTGCTTTATCGAAGCAAGGTAACCATTCATACTGTTTGTATATTCTTCTAGTTGTTTACGGATTTCACTCTCGTTTTGATCTGTTAAGTCAATTTGCTCCTTATATTTTTCAAGATGTTGCTCAACAACCTGAGTGATAGCTAGTGATAAATTTTGATCTAAAAACCTATTTTTTTCATGAATCACAACATTGATTAACTCTTTTACTTTTTCTAATTCATTATATGGATGTTTATCGTTTCTCAAGGTCGTAAAAAATACGTCTTGTGGATGTAATCCCACTTCTGCAAATGATCCTTCAATATTTTGTTTAAAGTCATCAAAACGTATTTCTTTTTCTTCATGTTTATCAATTTGATTGACAATCAAAAAGATCAATTTATTTCGATCCTTCATTTCTCGGATAAATGAAAGATTTTCTTCTGATTGTACATGGTTGTAGTCGGTTACATAAAAAATAACATCTGCTAAATGCAGCATTGATTCTGTTGATAATTTATGTGCGGCATCTGTGGAATCAATACCAGGTGAATCCATAATTACGACACCTTCTGTTAAGTTCTGATAAGGCTTCTTTATACGTATTCTTTCAATATCGTCACCTTGTTTACAGTACTCTTTCACTTGTTCAATTGAGTAGTCTCCTGATAACTCAATACTCTCTTTTGCTGCAGAAAATAACGTGACCTGATCAATCCCCTTTTCTAATAAAACAAGGTTTGCACTTGTCGGAATCGGACTTGTAGGTAATATCTGCTCATCTAAAAGTTTGTTAATCATGGATGATTTCCCAGCTGAAAAATGGCCTGCAAAAGCAATATACAGCTTTTGTTGGTTAAGCTTATGAGCCATTTCGACTAACTTATTCGCATTTTCTTGATCCTGTTCATGCATTCTTTCATGAAGATTGATGATGGTTTGCATTAATTGTTTTGATTTTACAACAGTTGTCATATTAATCCCCTTCACTTGGCACTTACACATTTTGTTACCTTCATTTTACAGAATTATATGCAAATTTTCTATTATCGTTTTGTTCTGTAGTTGAAAAAGATGAAAAGCCCACAGAATTAACTGTGAGCTTTGGAAATGAAATATAACTTTGTAAAAATCTTATATGATGAATATCATGTAGATAAATATATTTTTTTATGCTTCTTGAGTATCTATATTCTTTAATATGTAACCAATTAACACGCTATACGTAACAACGGTACAACAGACAAATAACATCGTCATATTCGCAGCAGACCTCCATATTTTTGAGAATGATTTTCAACATAAATTCATTCTATCATCAATGATAATCATTTTCAATATAACTTTTTTTATTTTTTGAAAAATCTGTCTGTATCATTCTTTAGGTAAAAATCTTTTTTTATTAGAAAAGACATCTTGGTAATTTGTATTTGTTTGAAGAGCGTGTTCTTCAGCTGGTATCCGTATGGTCATCATAACCACATTCAATATAGTAAATAATACAGCTGTTATATATGCATGAAATAATAATGGGAGGAATAAAATCTCAGCCGCTACAACCATATAATTCGGGTGTTTGATAAATTTGTATGGCCCCCTTGAGATAACCACATCACCTGGAACAATGATTATTTTCGTGTTCCAATAACTTCCTAATGAAAATACAGCCCAATACCTTATTAATTGAGTGAAAAATAGGATTGGGAAAATCACATACCATAATTCTGTTAATTCTCTTTGAAAAATTTGAACCTCCCAAAAATAGGATATTAGAAAAAGGACATGCAATGACACTATATATGGATAATGGTCTTTGCCATGCTCAATTCCACCTCTATTGACCATCCACTTTTCATTTTTCCTTGCAATGAACAGTTCGGTTATCCTTTGAGCTATAAGAAATAAAAAGATTATGTAGAACATTCCTTACCTTCCCTCCCATTGAACAAGCAGCATTTCTGAGCTAAATCCAGGCCCGAGTGCACCAATTAGACCATTTTCTTTAGCTTTCCCTAGTTCCCTTTCAAGATATAATTCTAAAACATACATAATCGTTACAGATGACATGTTTCCATGATTAGTTAATACTTCTTTTGAAATTTGTAAATGTTTGTTTGTAAAGCCTAATCCCTCCTTATATGCTTCTAGTACTTTTTTCCCTCCTGGATGGGCAATAAAATGGCTTATATCGTCTATATTCATTTCATTTTCTTGTAAGAAATCAATCACCTGTGGACGTAGCCATTTTTTAATAATAGTAGGTATATCCCGTGAAAAAATAACATAAAGTCCATTATTCTTGATATCCCATCCCATAATATCCTCAGAATCTCTCATAAATGTTGACCTAGATTCAAGTATTTTGGGAATGGCTTTTATTTTAGATTTTATTTTCCAGTCAACTTTACTTCCTACCACACAAGTACATGCAACACCATCAGCAAAAAGTGATGTACCTATTAAATTACTTTTTGACCTATCATCATGTTGAAATGTTAAGCTGCATAATTCTACTGATATAACAAGAACCGTCGCGTCTGGATATGCCTTACAATATTCGTAAGCTCGAGACACTCCTGAAGCACCACCAGCACATCCTAGCCCCCAAATTGGGATTCGCTTTGTTGTTTCTTTAAAAGGTAAGGCATTCATCAATTTAGCATCAATACTTGGGGTTGATAACCCTGTAGTACTGACAAAAAAGAGGGCATCAACATCTTCATAGGCAATTTCTTCACGTAATAATGTTTGATTTGAAAGACAATTATTCACAGCTTCAATACTATGTTTAACTGCAGTTTTAATATATAAGTCATTTTTTTCTCTAAACGTTCGATGTTTTTTGTACCATTCAATCGGTTGTGAAAATTGCCGTTTTTCTATTTCACCATTTTTAAATACAGGTAAAAGACGGTCAAAATCTTTAAATGATTCCTCAAATACTTCTCTCGCAAATTCTACAGTTGATTCCTGTTTTATTTCATATTGAGGAACAGATTTTCCTACCGATAAAATATAGGCCAATGTGATTTCACCTCATATTTCTAAAAAAAGTAACATTATGATTAATGTTACTTTGACCAAAAACCCTAAAATTATCCAGACATTTAAAAACTTAACTTGTTGTCAAGTTCAAATTATACAATCTATATTTTCGTATAAAAAAAGCCTTTCCCTTGAAATGGGGAAAAGCTAACGTTTTAAAGGAGTTGTTGTTGTGCACTTTCATTATATAACATTTACTAGGAATACTCACCTCTGAAAATTCTGGAAATGACACGAAAGCTTCTCGCTTTCCTGAGAATATAAAAATTCCTATCAGTAAATTCCGTTACTAAAAAGCAATAAATAATTGCCCTTATTATTTCTTATTCAAAAAATAAGCCATTAAAATTTCATCATCATAGCTTTCATTTATTTTTACTTGCTCCTTTTGAACACCTTCTTGTATAAAACCATATCGTTCATACAATTTATGTGCCAATCCATTTGAGGCAAACACCGTTAAACATAACTTATGTAGTTGATGGATCTCACACCATTTAATCGTGTAACTCATTATCTTTGAGCCAATACCTTTTCCTTGGGCTGAATTTACTAACCATGTTCTGAATAAACCAATATGGCGTTTCATTTCAAGTTCTCCTCTAATAACGCGAGCAATACCCACAATTTCATCATTTATAACTGCAGCAATATACATGTTATCTAACTGTACCATTTTATCAATAAAGCTCTGCTCTTCTTCTAGACTGCGTGGGACTTCTTTTTGAATATATGTTCCAGATTCAATAATGTGTGCAACTGCATGAATGATTTGTTCTGCATCTTCACTTTGAACAGGCCTAAGAATAACCTGTTCACCGTTTTTAGCAGTAAATTCTTCTATCAGATCCACCGTCATCTCAAACTCTCCTTTATACAGATCATCAACCTGAGGCTAAAGGATTACCTCCAGCCTCATTATTATTCTTTCTAAGCCACTCTTATTGCTTTTCCAAAAGGGACCTTTGGAACAAACTCATCAGGAACCAACCAAAATACTTCATTAGTTACTTCTAATTCTTCATAAAAATAACCTGTTACATCTGTGATATAAAAAAGGGTATCAATTTGTTCTTGACCTGCCCATTCTAACACTTCAGTATAAGACGATTTTCCGTGTGTGTAATAAGTAATTTGATCTTCTTTAATTGGTGTGATTTTCCTGATCTTAAAATCAGCTTGCACTAAAAGTGAATTAGGGGCAACTTCACTAAAAAGCTTAACAATATTCTGGATTAATAATGTGTTCGTTTGTTTAGTTGAAATGTCAATTGCAAGTGCTATTTTCTTTCCGTTTCTTTCCTGCCATTTTGATAAAAGCTGCTTTTGCCATTTCATCCTGACGATCTCCCCCTCACTTTTTTATCAAGCACATCTATTTTTATTCAAATGGAAAGATACTATGCCATTCTAGTGTCTTGTTTTCAACAACTATAACACTATAGCCGGTTCCTTAGAATTTACCTAAGCATTGTTTCCGCTCCAATCTTCAAATTGACCGCTTCCGTTACAGCCTGGACAATCAAAAATGGCTTCATAGGTTGGTAAATATATACTTGTGAAAGATGATGTAAAGCCTCTACCTCTACAATTTGGACATCTTCCTAAAGACTCCATATCATCTCGTACTTTTTTTATTCTTTCTTGCTTCCACTCTGCTATTCCTCGAAGAAAATCCATATAATCACCTCATTTTTCCTTATTATTCCTTAATATCTTCTAAAGCTTTACATTTAAACATTTTGTTAAGGCAATTTTTAAACTTTTTAATAATCGTTACGAAATTTTAATTTGAAAAGCAGTGAAATTTAGATAAAAATTATGTAAAATAAAAGCAGATTAATGTGTCATCACTTTGGACAAGTAAGAACGAAAGAAAAGGGGAAAAACGGTGGCTGAATTAGCATTTAAAGAATATATATTAAAAAAAGGAAGCAAAACAACGATCTACATGTATCAAAATAGTATAGAAATTATTCAAAACGTATTTCTTGGTAAATTTAATAAAGTAAAATTACTACAGTATAAAAACATCGCAAGTGTTACCCTTAAAGAACCAGGATTTGCCTCCAATGGAAGTATCATTTTAGATTGCGGCACAATTGATAATAAAAGCGAAAAGCACATTCATACAATTGAGTTCGCTAAACAAGAAAAAGAGATCGCTTTTGAAATCAAAGAAATGATTGAAAACAAAGTTGAAGAGGTAAAAAACCAAAGGGTCGACTCTGCTGTTGACAATTTTGACAAGCTAAAGAAAATCAAAGAGCTTTATGATTTAGACATCCTTTCTGAAGAAGAATACCAAGACCAAAAAGAACGGCTTTTGGAAAAATAATGCATGAAAGAAAAATGAAGGCTGACGCCAAGCAATGGCGACAGCCTTTGTTTTTTATTCGATTATCTTTCTGGGAGTATAACATAGGAAAGCCCTTCCAAAGTCTAGGTTTTATAAGGAACCGTCCTTTTCATTACTCTTTTCCCATTCTGAAAATTTTCCTGTTCCATTACATCTATAACACTCTATACTACTTCCAGCGTAGTGCATAGGTACAATGACAACTCCATATCCACGACAATCAGGGCATTTTCCAAGATTCTTCATTTTTTCTTCATGAACCTTTTTTCTTTTACCAATCCAATTCATGAGCGTTTTTTTCATGTCATTCACCTGACCTCGATATCGTTGTTTCTATAAACTATTCAACATCTAAGGACAAGGTGAATAAAATCCACGAAATATTCAATTAAAAAAATTTATACAGGCTTTGATTGCTTCCTCCTCATCTTCCCCACTAGTTAGAATGGTAATATCATCTTCAATTCTTAATGTCGATAATAATCCCATTAAGCTCTTCGCATCAATTTTATAATTTGGTCCGATCATATATATGTCTGACTCAAATTTATTTGCAAGGTTTGTTAGCTGGATAAACGTATCTACTGTTAGTGGTTTTGAAACTTTCAGCTCTTTTACTCTCATCCTTTTCTCCCTACGATTACTTTTTATAAAATTCTATTTTTATCTTATATCTTTCATGACAAATATTCTATAAAAAGTAATCTACCTGAGAACAGTTTTTATCAGAAACCTTCCTCATCTGTTGTAATTAATAGTCGATTTTGTTCATCAGTTTGAATCACAATCTCCTTTTTCTCTAAATCATCCGGATGATGAAATACAAGTTTTATACCGTTTCTCATTACAACGTGGTCAGATAGAACCCAACCACATAACTGAGACATATTCTTTACTGTCGTTTGAATTCTCTGCTTTTCACTTTCATTTATTGCATTTTGAGTCTGTATTGGGTCCGATAGCTCTGATAAGTCTGCTACCTCTAATAAATAATGTCTATCCTCTTTTAATTGTTTCATTAATTGATATTCGCTTAAGGACTTAACTTTATCATGATCCTTCATCACCAACGCCTCCTTTTTAAGTTTTCATCAGTATTGCACAAACTCTTTGTTTTTCTACATACATCCTTGATTTAAGGTAAGAAAAAACAAAAAAGTGCCCTCCTTATATTCATATGCTAAGAATGAATATAAAGAAAGCACATTTATTATGAAGCTTGGCTTTGAATAACAGTATTGTCTGTTTGTTTCTGTTTTGAAGTGGATGGGATAATGTTAAAGATAATATTCAAGACAATCGCTGTCACACTACCGGCCACAATACCACTATTTGTTAGAATTTTCACTGATTCTGGAAGACCTGCAAACATTTCAGGTACAACTGTAACACCAAGACCTAATCCTACAGAGCATGCAACGATAAGTAAATTTTCTTGTGAAGCAAATTGTACTTGTCCTAGCATTTTAATGCCATAGGCTACAACCATACCAAACATCGCGACCATTGCTCCACCTAATACAGAGGATGGAATAATTGTAGCTAGAGCAGCAATTTTGGGAACTAACCCTAAACCAATTAACATGATTGCTGTAATGTAAATCACTCGATTCGTCTTAATTCCAGACATTTGAACAAGACCGACATTTTGAGAAAAAGCAGTATACGGAAATGCATTAAAGATAGAACCTAGCACATAAGCGACACCTTCAGCACGGTATCCTTTTGCTAAGTCTTTTTCAGTAATTTTTTTGTTACAAATATCTCCTAGTGCAAAATACACACCTGTAGACTCTACCATACTAACAATTGCTACAATGGTCATTGTTATAATAGGTGCCAATTCGAATGTTGGTGTTCCGAAATAAAACGGCTTTCCTATATTAAACCAAGATGCCTCTTGGACTGGTTGTAAATCAACCATACCCATAAAGCCTGCAGCAACAGTTCCTGCAATGATTCCTATTAGAATGGAAATAGCTCGTACAAACCCAGTAAAGAAACGATTTAATAGAATAATTAAAATAAGTACTCCAAATGCTAAAAGCAGATTTTCAGTTGATCCAAAATCTGGACTTCCTTCCCCACCAGCCATATTATTCATTGCAACAGGGATTAACGTGATCCCAATAATGGTAACAACAGAGCCAGTAACGACTGGAGGAAAAAACCTCACTAATTTTCCAAATATAGAAGAGATCAAAATTACAATTAAACCTGAGATAAGAATAGCTCCATAAATAGAAGAAACACCATACTCACTACCAATCGCAATCATCGGGCCAACAGCCGTAAATGTACAACCTAATACAACCGGTAAACCAATTCCGAAAAAGCGATTTTTCCAAACCTGTAAAAACGTTGCAATCCCACACATAAAAATATCAATCGCAACTAAATACGTTAATTGAGAGCCGGATAATCCAATCGCGCTACCAACAATTAATGGTACAACTACTGCACCAGCATACATTGCCAGTACATGCTGAATTCCTAATGAAATATTTTTAGCTGTCTGTTTCATATTGTTACCTCCTCAAGCTGTTCAACAAAACTAACTTGCCCTTCTTTTAAAGAAGCTATTTTCGCCAATGATTCTACTCTATAGCCTAAATCCATTAACTCTTTTGCTCCTTTTTGGAAGGACTTCTCAATCACAATACCTATACCTATAACCGCTGCACCTGATTGATTGACAATATCAATAAGCCCTTTTGCTGCCTCACCATTCGCCAAGAAATCATCAATGATAAGGACACGATCATCTTTACTCAAAAATTGACTGGAAACAGCAATATTATTTTCTTCTTGTTTGGTGAACGAATAAACAGACGAGACTAGTAATTGGTCAGTTAGTGTTAAAGATTTCCTTTTTCTAGCAAAGACGACTTTTACCCCTATCTCTAATCCAGCCATCACCGCTGGAGATATACCAGAAGATTCAATCGTAACAATCTTTGTTATTCCTTCTGCTTTAAATCGTCTAGCAAACTCTAAGCCTATTTCTTTCATAAGCACAGGATCAATTTGATGATTAAGAAATGAATCAACTTTTAATACACCGTCAGAAAGAACTATACCCTCATTTTTAATTTTTTCTCTTAGTAACCTCATTTAGTATCCTCCTAACGTATTTAAACCATTAATTTACTTTTTCTAAGTATTTCTACCAAAACAAAAAAGGCGACATTGCTTCAACTAAAAGTGAAGCAATGTCGCCTTTTTTATATCCAATGACTTAAAAAGCATTCATAAAAAAACAACAAGTAACTCCACTCATAGTCGAACAATTTACGGTTGATCGGTAGAAACTTGTAGGCCATATCCCTACGATTATATGAGTGCTATGCAATTACTAAAATTATAACAATATTTTCGTTTATTTCAAGAGTATTCGAACGAAAAACACGAACTTTATTTTATTTTTTTGTGTGAATATTCGTAAAATAACAGATAAACCACTATAATTGGTAAATCTTTTTATATTTTTCTTCTAGATATTCAACTAAATGTTGAGCATTTAATTCTTCTCCCGTTACATCTTTCATGATCTCCAACGGCTGTTTAGTTCTGCCGAATTGGTGAATTTTATAGGCTAACCAATCCTTTATTTCTTCAAATTGACCTGTTTCGATAAGCTCATCAAAATTAGGAAGATCCTTTACCATAGCTTTTTTTATTTGGGCTGCATACATATATCCTAATGCATAGGAAGGAAAATAACCAAAACTCCCCCCTGCCCAATGAACATCCTGTAACACACCTTGAGCATCATTTGGAGGTGTTATACCTAAATATTCCTCATATTTCTCATTCCATATACGAGGAAGCTCTTCAACAGAGATCTCATCGTTAAACAATGCTTTTTCAATTTCATACCGTATCATAATATGAAGGCAATATGTTAATTCATCTGCTTCAATCCTAATTAAAGAAGGCTTTGATTCGTTAATTGCCTCATAATAATGATCTAGAGTTACGTCATTAAATTGGTCTTTAGAATAGGCTTTTAACTTTTCAAAATAACGTTGCCAAAAATCTTTGTTTCTGCCTACAAAATTTTCATAAAACAAAGATTGCGACTCATGAATCCCCATTGATGTTCCGCTGCATAATAACGTTCCTTCTAACTCTTGTGATATATTCTGCTCATAGATTGCATGTCCACATTCATGAATTGTCCCGAAAATAGCTGTACGGAAATCATTCTCATCATATTTTGTTGTTACCCTTACATCATTCCGATTTAAGGTTATTTCAAATGGGTGTACTGTTTCATCTAATCTACCGGCTTCAAAATCATAACCAAGTTCCTTTAACAAAAACTCGCTAAGCTGTTTTTGATTCTCTTTAGTGAATTTTTTAAAGATGAAATCAGTATTTGGTTTTATGGAAGATTCTGAAATTTGCTTTACAAGTGGAACAATTCGATCACGAACCTGTGAAAACACTCGATCTAATGTTTCTACAGTTATTCCTGGCTCATATTCGTTTAAAAGAGCATTATACCTGTTTCCTTCATAACCCCAATAATTGATTAGTTTTTTATTAAAATCAACCAACTTTTGTAAATAAGGAGCAAACAGTTGAAAATCTGACTTTTCTTTTGCTTCTTCCCAGATTGACTCTGCCTTAGAGCAAAGAGTTACATATTCTCGATATTCTTCCGGTGGAATGACCTTATTTTTGTTGTACTCTTTTTTTAGAATATCAACCGCTTTTTTCGTCATAAATTGCAGGTCTTCATAAACTCCTTCTTTTGACAAGGCTGTAAGGTATTTATTCATTTGGTCAGAAATGAGCATTTCAAATGCTTCTGTGGATAGCATGCCAATTACTTCAGATCGTTGTTGAACTCCTTTTTTGGGTGCACCTGTACGCAAATCCCAATACATGACATTAATCGCTTCTTCATAAGCTTGCATTTTTCGTATGTAATCTAAAAACTCTTTTTCTAGTCGACTCACTTTTCCCACTCCCTTAATGAATATTAATGTTTTTAGGTATGTATTCACATTGTTAATTCTATGAATGAAGGGATTAAAACAGACTATATTTAAAGACTAGTTCCCCTGCTAGTTATTCTATCTAGCAGGAAGAACCCTATGTCATGATTCTATTATTAACGGCTTTACTGGCAAAACTGATTCAACCATTGACAAAACATCTTGGTCTTTTTCCGTGTAGAAAATTGTAATTGAGCCTTGATCATTACTTGTACGAATTAACCTTCCGATTCCCTGTCTTAATCTTAGTAGCATATACGGAATATCTACTTCTTTATAAGGGTCTTGTTTATCCGATTTTTTCGCTTCAAATACAGGGTCATCAGGTGGAAATGGCAATGTCCAAATCACAACATTTGATAAGGAAGGACCGGGAATATCAAGACCTTCCCAAAGATGGACTGCACAAAGTACTGAATGTTCATTTTCTTGGAATTCCTTCACCAAAGAACTGATTTCCTTATCTCCTTCAAAAAGGAGAGGGTACGGAAAGCTTGATTCTAAAACTTTTTTCTTAAACCACTTTAATTCATTCAATGAACGAAAAAGGATTAGCCCTCTTCCTTCAGTTTTCATTAGTTCTTGGATTGTTAACTCGAATTTATCCTCAGCATTTTCCTTTTTCAAAACTTGGATATTCATTTGCTCTTTATAATCAAATGGAGAATCAACAGAAAGTGATAAATAATCTTGAATTCCTAAGCTACTCGCTATAAATTCAAATGATTTATTATCAGATAAGGTTGCAGATGAAAAAACAAATGGCATTTTTTGCGAGAAAACTTTTTCTTTTAAAACTTCCTCAACCTTACGAGGCATAATAACTAATGTATAATCATTACCCTTCACCTCTACCCAACTAACTGCATTTGTGCTTTTATTAAATAACGTTAAAGAATATTCCATTTGATCTATGAATTCTTCAACAATTTTCAACTCGTATTCGCCAATGGTGTATAATTCTCCTTCAAAAACGAGTGCTTCACTAATCTCAGATAACTTAGATTGCAGGTCTTGGGCTGTTTGTTGAAGCTTACCTCTACGATCAATACGTAAGCGATTAGATCCTTCAACAATGCTTGTACAGTCTTGGAGATCATCAAAAAACAAATCGTTGATTGCAAGTGCATCTTCAACTAAGTAGGCCAATTCTTCACGAATTTCATTTTGCAATAATCTTTCTAAGAATATTTGCAAGGTACTCTGTTTTACTCGATACGTTAGGGCCTTTTGAGCCGCGTATTCTAAAAGATGGCCTTCATCAAATACTACACTACTATATTCAGGAAGCAATGGTATTTGTCCTTCTCGCTTACGAGACTCATATGTCCAAATATGTTCCATAAAATAATCATGTGAGCAAACAATGATATCTGTTGCTTTTCGATAATAATCACGAGATAATGTCAAACCGCAGCGATGTCTCTGTGAACATGTAAAGCAATCCTGAAAAGGGTCCCAGCCTACATTTTCCCACTCTTCATCAGAAAGATGCCCATATTCTTTGCGATCTCCATATGCAGTAAATTGCTGCATCCCGCCTTTTTCATGGACGAAACCTGGTAGTGATTGATAAAGATCTAAGTATTTCTCATCTCCAGTTTGCTGGATGATATCATCTAATTTGTTTAAGCATAGATATTGACTATGTGTTTTACTTAATCTAACGTCCATCTTGATATCAAGATGTTTGGATAGTTTAGCAATATCGCCTTCTTGTTTTACTAGTTGTTCTATTAATGTTTCATCTGCACAAGCAATAATTGCCGGTTTACCTGTATATCTAGCATAAGATAATGCATAAAGCAGGTATACGATTGTTTTTCCTGTTCCAACCCCTGCTTCTGCGAACATGACTTTTTTTTCTTGAAATGCTTTCTCTAGCTGAAAAGCCATAAAAATTTGTTCATCCCTTAACTCAAAACCTTTTTCAGGAAGGATATCGTAAAACACATCTCCAATCCAATTGCTTAAGGCTTGGTAAAAGCTCTCATCCTTTGATATGGTAAAAGGCAAACGTGATGTCACCATAGACGCTACCTCCATATTTCTATTTTCAAATTAATCGCAAATAATAATTATCTTATTGTATAGGTAAAAAGTCAATTTCTATATATCGAATTCAAGTCAAAAAAAAAAGCGGCAGCCAACAATGGCTACACATTATTGAAATCTTTATCTTGATCGAACATTGTTTCAAAAATTAAT
>DASQMK010000476.1:0-4154 GCA_035645575.1 Metabacillus sp. | reverse complement strand
AGCTGTATCAACAACATCTGTTGATGTTAAACCGTAATGAACCCATTTACGCTCTTCACCAAGTGTTTCAGAAACAGCTCTCGTAAATGCTACAACATCATGGCGTGTTTCTTGCTCGATTTCATTTATGCGATTAACATCAAAAGATGCATTTTTACGAAGTAGAGCTACATCTTCCTTTGGAATAACTCCAAGCTCTGCCCATGCTTCACATGCAAGGATTTCAACTTCTAACCATGCCTTAAATTTGTTCTCTTCCGTCCAAATTGCACCCATTTCTGGTCTTGTATAACGTTCAATCATTTTTTATGCCTCCGTTCAATTTTGACCCCAAATTTTATTGATCTTTTCTATATTATCTTGAATTGGTTCAATAATAAATGTTATATGTCCCATCTTACGTTTAGAGGCACGCTCTTTTTTGCCGTAAAGATGAAGTTTAGCATGTTGTAGGAGAGAAAGATTTTCACTAACTATTGATAAATCTTCCCCTAAAAGATTCACCATCATACCACTTTGTAGTAGGCTCGTTTCACCTAAAGGAAGATTACAAACAGCACGTATATGCTGTTCAAACTGATCTGTTTCACATAAATCAATCGTGTAATGTCCTGAGTTATGTGGTCGAGGTGCTAACTCATTTATATAAATTTCTTCATCGTTCGTTAAGAACATTTCCACAGCAAGCGTTCCTACAAGCTCAAAGCTATTTGAAAGTTTAATAGCCAATTCTTCTGCTTTTTGGATAACACTTTCTGATACTCTAGCAGGCACGATGCTTTGATATAAAATATTGTCTTTGTGAATATTTTCAGCTACTGGAAATACCTTTGTTTCTCCGTTAACTGATCTTGTCACAATCACTGAGATTTCCTTCTCGAATGGAACCCATTTTTCCAAGATACAAGTACCGTGAGTTAGCAATTGTTTAGCTCTCGATTGATCCTGGTCATCTCGAAGCACCACTTGCCCTTTACCGTCATATCCGCCACGGCAAGTTTTTAGAACACATGGATATTCGAGAACTTCCACAGCCTGATGTAACTCCTCTTCTGAGTGGATAATCTTATAAGGAGCTACCTGACATCCAGCCTTTTCGATCGCAGCTTTTTCAGTTTCACGATCTTGAGTTAGTAAAAGCAATGAGCTTTTTTGTGGTAATGATGCATTTTCTTCTAACCAACGTAGAGCTTTGTAATCAATGTTTTCAAATTCATATGTGATCACATCACTAACCTCAGCTAGCTGTTTAATGGCTTCTAAATCATCATAGCTAGCAGTTATTTCGACATCAGCAATTTGACCACAAGGACAATCCTTAGTTGGGTCTAAAACTGCAATACGATAGCCTAGCTGTCTAGCTGCAATTGCCATCATTCTTCCTAGCTGTCCACCGCCGATTATGCCAATTGTACTTCCTGGTAGGATCGTTTGATTATTCAAGCTCATCACTGCTCTCCAAGACTTTTAAGCGTAATTCTTCTCTTCTTGTATCTAATTTATCAGCTAGTGATTGATCATTTGTCGAGAGGATCTCAGCAGCTAACAACCCTGCATTTGTAGCCCCGGCTTTTCCTATTGCAACAGTTGCTACAGGAACACCTCCTGGCATTTGAACGATTGAAAGTAATGAATCTAGACCATTTAAAGCCTTTGATTGAACAGGAATACCAATGACTGGCAGAGTTGTTTTTGCTGCAACCATACCTGGTAAATGGGCTGCTCCACCTGCACCAGCAATAATAACCTTCAAGCCTCTGCTTCTAGCATTCTCAGCATATTCAAACATATAATCTGGTGTACGATGTGCAGAAACTACTTTTTTTTCATATGGTATACTAAGCTCGTCTAGTATATCGCAAGCAAATTTCATAGTCCCCCAGTCAGATGTACTTCCCATTATGACTCCAACAACCGGATCCATCTTTTCCCCACCTTTATTAAATCTTTTCTTATCTTATCGTACAAAAAAAGCTCGATATTTAACCTTCTCCACTAATAGAGAAAGTTAGATATATCGAGCTTCGGACTTTGTTTAATTCCGAATCGTATATACATTCACTTTCCCTCATAGTCCGATAATTTACGGTTATCGGGTAGAAACTTCTGGGCCATATTCCCAATTATATATGAGGTTCACTTTAATTACTTATTTACATGTTTTATATTAACAATGAAGCCTTTCAATGTCAACGTAAAATCGAACGATTTATTTTAATAGTTAATTATTGTTCGGTTTTTACAGAAGTTTCCCTTCAAATGTAATCATTCTTCCACATGGTACATGTTCAACTACATTATCTCGAATCTCTTCTTTAAAAATCGGCTGTTCAGTTCTTCTTACTGGCATATAGCCTTCCTTACTCATCCTGTTGAGACAGTCATCAATCGTTTCATTTTTCTCAACTACAAATTTCTTCTTTTTTGGCTTTGATGTCATCTTCTTACCTCCATGCTCACAATCCTACGTATTCTACATTCTACCACTTTTTACGAGGATATATCCTTTAAATTAAAAGTGACTATTTACTAAAAAAAGAATGACTAACTAAGGAAATATCCTTTAATCATCATTCTCATCATCAAAAAATTCCATATGAAGTTTTTCCTGTTTATAATACTTTAATCTGTCATGCAGATTCCCAGTATGAAATTCAAATTTATGTCCATCAGGGTCAGTAAAATAAATAGACTTTTTATCTTTTTCATTGCGCTGACGCCCTTCTAAAATCCGCACCCCTAAATCAGCTAACTTTCTATATACTGGTTCATAATCTTCATCATCTATTGAAAATGCAATATGTGTATAAGAGACCTCAATTTCATTGCGCGGAATATTCTTTTCCTCATTAAGAGCTATCCAAATCCCTTTTAAATCAAAATAAGCAGTGCTTTTACCTTTGACTAGTAATTTTGCCCCAAAAACGTTTTGATAAAAATCAATCGAAAGCTCTAAGTTTGATACCGAAAATAAAAGATGATTTATACCCTTTATCATTGAAAAAGCTCCTTAATATATCATTCATATCTCTACTCCTTGATAGCCATAACTCTAATACGTTTATAATCTGCCTCCCATTGCTGATCCTTATATAAAATTGAACGTAAGCTATTTTCTATGTTCGCTAACACCCTCATTTCTACATCATCAGGTAATGAATGAAGGAAATCTGGCATAAACATTCGTAACCAGTTTCTAAGCCCCTCTTCGCCATCAAGAGCCGTTGGTCTGCTAAAATGTACAGCATATGTCACCTTAAAACCAACATCCTCCATTAATGATGTATATTGACCAATACTAGGGAAATACCACGGAAGCAATTCACTTGTTACTGGATATCCTTCTCGTTTGCACTGATTCCTAAACTCACTCAAGATCAGCTCCACATTCCCAGCTCCCCCAAACTCAGCAACAAAACGTCCCCCTGGCTTTAAGCTATCAAACATCTTTTCTAAAGCTAACATCGGCTCTTTTACCCAATGTAAAGTTGCATTTGAAAAAACAGCATCAAACTCTTCTTGAAAAACCAGCTCCAAAACATCCCTAACAGCAAAGTTTAATTCCGGATACTTTTCTTTGGCTTTCACTATCATCGCCTCAGATTGATCCACACCTAATATAGACACACCTAAGTGAACCAAGGAATTCATTAAATCACCTGTACCACATCCAACATCAAGTATTCTCTCTCCCGGCATCGGATTTAACAGCTTCACTAAATCTTGACCATACTCAGAGACAAATGAATGATGTTGATCGTATAAATGTGCATCCCAATGATTTCTTCTCTCCATTTCGCACCTACCTATATGTTTTCTTTAATATAACACAACATTTGTAAGAAATTGGAGTTTTTTTATTTGAGGATGGTTTAGGTTAATTAATTGAATCTCGATCAGTTTCCGCTAGAAATCTTTTAACTTACTGCATTCTGTCATCAACGATAGTAACTTTCCATCATCTACTCACAAAACCTTATCTTTTCACCTCTGGCTTGCAGCCTATATTTACGTTCTTACGAACGCAAAAAAAGACCAGTATCTCTACTGATCTTTTTCTCTTCTTACCTGGCAACGTCCTACTCTCACAGGGGGAAACCCCCAACTACCATCGGCGCTGAAGAGCTTAACTTCCGTGTTCGGCATGGGAACGG
>DASQMK010000475.1:0-2877 GCA_035645575.1 Metabacillus sp. | reverse complement strand
CGAAAAAGAACCTAAAAATATAAAAGAAAAATGTGAGAAGGCTTTCGCAGAAAAATTACTTAAACATATGGAAGAAATAGCGAAAGAATTAAAAAATTAATGCACATTCCGACGATTACATGCAGCACTTACACCTCATACTAATCATGAGGTGATACAAGTGAACTGGGAAGACAAAGAAATATTCGTTGAACTGAAATTGCTGGCGTTGGGGATGCTCTCTAAATGGAGGAACGATGAGCTTTATACAGAAGATATGCTGATTGAAGATTTGAAAAAGCTTATACGCCGGTTGGATGCGGAAGAGCCGAAGTTGTAGAAACAAAAAAAGAACAAGGCTGTTCTGCGGAGGGAGAACATTCGATGCCACCTTGCTCCAATATTATTATCTCCATAATTCTACGAGGTCATACAAAAATAAAAGCCAGGACTGTTCCCGGCATGGTTCTCTAATTAAGTATATCACGGGAGGGGTCCAAGTGGTGAAGCAATTGTCTTTATTGCGTGATACAGACGGAGAAAAAACAAAAGAAGCAGTCGAGGCAGCACTTGAAAAGTATCGCATGTATATGTTGACGGTTCCAGACGAATTCCTGCCACGCGTAACACAGACGTACTCTCTCGTGCCGCCAAGCAACACGAATGCTTTTCATTCATCTACAGAAAGCGCGGCCATCCAAAGAGCAGATTTTGAACGAGAACGTGATGAGTATATGGAGAGAATACGCCGCGCAGTGAATCGGCTCAATAAAACGGAGCGAGAATTGATTATCAGACGATATATGACGCTGGAGGAACCTTATGATTATGAAATCTACAACGACATGGGTATCAGTGAATCAAGGTTCTACCGCGTGCGCGAGAAGGCCTTCTACAAGTTAGCCTTTGCGCTCAGAATCGAAGTGTACAAAGAAGAGGCACCTGTTTAGGTGTCCTTTTTTGGAGAAATAGGAGGAATTTTGTGTATGTTTGTAAAATTATGTATAAAGGAGGTGTGATATATGGATTTAAATATCAATGTAGAGGAATTACTAAAAAAATTGGAAGAACAACACAAGGAACATAAAACTACCAGTGAAGAGGTTGAAGATTTATTTGCTCAACAAAAAGAAATACTTAGAGGTATGTTAGAAAAACTAAAACCTGTTTATAGTTGGTATTCGGACAATGGTTTTGTTTTTACACATCCAACTATAAAAGTCCGTTCTCCATTCGGTCCTATATTAGGATATGATCAAGAAGAAAATGAAGTGATTGTGTTTAATATCGAAAAGAATTATCCAGAAAGAGTATATCTAAACAACACTGAGAATCGGAAGTTTTATAGTTTATATAACCTTGTTAGAGATGGATTTTTTAGCGATGCTGTAAATGGTCTTCAATACCTTGAGAAGATGTTAGAAAATTATGTGTACATGAACAACGAATATATAAAAAAGCTCAAAGCACAAATTGAACAAATTTAACTAACAAATGAAAGAAAAGTGACAGAAAACTGAAGGAAAAATGACAGAAAGACGACAGAATATTTCTGTTTAGACGTGTTATTATTGTATCGTGGATATTTTGTTAAAGTAGTTATTTCAAAGTCTGTCAAGAACTAGCCAGTCCGAATCTCGTCTGTGTGGAAAGCAGATGGGAGCGAGTTCCGACAACCGTCACCCAATCGGGTGGCGGTTTTATTTTTGCGGTTTAAATATTATAATTAACTTGAGGGAGGGAGGAAAAGGATGGAAAATTTTATTTCTCTACTAGTTTTTACGTTACCTGGTTTATTAGCGTATTTTTGGATTCAATTATTTGGCTTAACACCTGCTTTAAAAAGAAGTGGAACAGAGTTATTGACTATCAGTGCGTTGTTGTGGATTCCCATCACGGTGACAACCTTATTAATTTATCAGTTTATAGTAGTTATATATGAACATAATCCTTATTATTCAATAAATCTACCGGTGGTAAAAAACTTAAAAGATTTGACAAAAGTTGCTCAGAGTATGTGGTTCCTGCTTTACTATATTGTTTGTAGCTTAGTTATTAGTTATGGGATTGCGAGATATATCGTAGGAAGAGGGTACGATAAGTTTATTAGTCATGTTAATAAGATTAGAATGAAAAATGGAAAAGCACCTTTTTCACAGCATTCAACTGTTTGGGATGAAATTTTTTCTAAGAATAATGCTCAAATTGTGGAGATATATAATTTAAACAATCCTAAAACATCTGTTGTTGGAGAATTGAGAAAAGTTTCACGTTCATTTGAACCAGAGCGTCATCTAACGATAGAGCATGTAGAGCACTGGACAAATATCTTAAGTAAATATGAAGTTAGGGTTGAGAATATTTTTGTAGATGTAAAGTCATCCATGGTAATAAAAACTTATAACCAGGATGACTTAAAGGAAGCTCAAGACCTTTACAATCAATCTAAAAATGTTACTGTTTAGGTTTTACACCAGTTGATGGGTTTACAATAGTCATAGAAGGCTTATCTAATGAATTTTGTTGAGTTGGCTTGTTGGTCATACTCGGTTTGGTCAAACTCGGTTTTAATGGTCCTGAGAGTGGTCTTTTTTCCATAATTTGCACCTCCTTTACTGTAAATAATTTTAGTAAACTACAAATCAATGTACAAGTTAGATAGTTAGTTAGGATAAAGGCACCTCAGTAAGAGGTGTTTTTTTGCTCTTAGAAGCCGTTAAGATAAAAAAGGTGATAATTAAAAGCGCCTTAGGATGTTTCTTCTTTTTTCATAAAAAGAACCACCAAGACGGTGGTAAAGTTAATTTTGAGAATTAGCCTTTAGGTGGAAAAGTGTCGTTTCCATATGAATCTTTAGCACGAATTCTTCCATCTGGTCTGTGAATAACAAGCTCCAAC
>DASQMK010000474.1:0-18318 GCA_035645575.1 Metabacillus sp. | reverse complement strand
AGTGAATGCCCATTTCTGAATCAAGAAAATGGCGTCTATTTTATAAAAACTTGGTTAATTGTCACTTGTAAAAAAAGGAAATTACAGTGAGTGTATTTGAGTTACTTAAAAACTTGAAAAAAGTATTTGACATTGTACGCTAGACCCTAAAAAAGAGCTGTTGCGTGAACAGCTCTTTTTTTATACATTATGGAGTTAATGGATTAATCCTCCATTGTGGATAAATCACCTGTTGGTAAATCTAATTCCCATGCCTTTAGTACACGTCTCATAATTTTCCCACTTCGTGTTTTTGGCAGTTTGTCACGGAAATCAATTTCACGTGGTGCTGCATGTGCTGCCAAGCCCTTCTTCACGAAAGTACGAATTTCTTCCTTCAATTCATCAGTCGGCTCATACCCCTCTCGAAGAGCAACAAATGCTTTAATAATCTCTCCTCTTACAGGATCCGGCTTACCAATTACACCAGCTTCAGCAATGGCAGGATGCTCCACTAGCTTGCTCTCAACTTCGAACGGACCAACACGTTCACCTGATGTCATAATGACATCATCAATTCTGCCTTGGAACCAGAAATAACCATCTTCGTCCATATAAGCAGAATCTCCTGATACATACCAATCACCAGGCATAAAATAAGATTCGTATTTTTCTTGATTATTCCAAATGGTGTGCATCATGGACGGCCAACCCTTTTTAATAGCTAAATTACCCATTCGATAAGGAGGTAATTCATTTCCTTGATCATCCACAATGGCTGCTTGCACTCCAGGGATTGGTTTTCCCATTGAACCTGGTTTTATTTCCATTGAAGGATAGTTACAAATAAGCTGTGCCCCCGTTTCTGTCATCCACCATGTATCATGGATGCGATTATTAAATACTTTTACACCCCAACGAACAACTTCTGGATTGAGAGGTTCACCGACACTTAATACATGTCTTAGTGAGCTCGTATCAAATTGCTTTACAAGTTCATCACCTGCACCCATAAGCATCCTAAATGCAGTTGGTGCACTGTACCAAACTGTCACACCATAGTCCTCGATCGTTTTGTACCATGTTTCCGGCTTGAATCTTCCTCCTACGATGACATTTGTTGAACCTGATAACCAAGGAGCAAAAATACCATACACTGTCCCCGTTACCCAACCCGGGTCAGCTGTACACCAATAGACATCATCCTCTTTTAAATCAAGAACCCATTGTCCTGTTTGATAATGTTGTACCATCGCCTGATGTACATGAAGAACTCCTTTTGGTTTACCAGTTGACCCGGATGTATAATGAAGAAGTAATCCATCTGTCTTATCAACCCATTCAATTTCAAGTTCTTTACTTGCCGTTTTCATTTCATTTAAAAAATCAATATGAGGCGCTTCAACAGTATCACCTACAACTACAACATGCTTTAATGATGGAAGTTCACTCAATGGAACTCTTTCAAGCAATTCAGGTGTAGTTACAATGACTTTAGCATCACTATCTTCTAATCGATCCTTTACTGCACCTTCCATAAAGGCTTCAAATAGAGGTCCAACAATTGCTCCAAGCTTAATCGCTCCTAGGATGACTGTATATAGTTCAGGTGTTCTAGGCATAAAGACGAAAAGTCGGTCACCTTTTACGACATCTGCTTTATTTTTCAAGACATTTGCCGCTTTATTCGAGAGATCTTTTAACTCTTTAAAAGTATATTTTTCTTCTCGTTCAGGATCACGATAGTAAAGCGCCACCTTATTTTTACGAGCAGTTTCTACGTGCTTATCAATGGCTTCATAAGCAGCATTCATAAGGCCTGTTTCTGACCATGTAAAATTCTTCTCAACTTCTGACCAGTCAAACGTCGCATAAGTATGATCGTAATCTGCTAAATTATGATTCCCCTTCGTTACTGGTAACGCTTCCAATTTCATCCCTAATTCCCCCTTATGTAGAATTCAATATCTATTATATTACAATACTTCATTTTTCTCAATTTTGAAATTATATTCTTTTACCATCTTGTAAACGCTTAATTTTTTTATTAATCTAGTATAATAGAGAAAAGATATGATAACTCTTAAATGAAGAGCGTTTTATACCATTCTCTTCGGTGATATTAATAATTTCAAAAAGACAACTCAATTTAACCTAGAGGGCGGTGACTTATGAAACACCCTAAGACATATAATGCAAAAGAATTAAAAACACCGATCGGTAGTATTTTTATAGAAGGACCTATTTCACCTGATAAACTTTCTAGCTACGAATTTCACGATGGTTTAGTTGCATTTCGTCAGCCTCACCAACAGAAAAAGGCATTAGTTGAAATTGCCGGTTTACCTGAAGGCAGAATTATTATTGCTCGACATCTTGATATAGTAGTCGGTTATGTTACATACCTTTATCCTGATCCACTTGAAAGATGGTCAGAAGGAAACATGAAAGAATTAATTGAACTCGGGGCAATTGAGGTAGCGCCAGAATTTCGAGGCTATTCAGTAGGAAAGAATTTACTTAGAGTCTCCATGATGGACGACGCGATGGAAGATTATATTATTATTACAACAGAATATTACTGGCATTGGGATTTAAAGGGTTCAGGGTTAAACGTGTGGGAGTATAGAAAAGTAATGGAAAAAATGATGAATGCCGGGGGTTTAAAATGGTATGCGACAGATGAACCTGAAATAAGTTCTCATCCTGCTAATTGTTTAATGGCCAGAATTGGAAACAGGATTTCTTCGGAATCTGTTCAGAAATTTGATCAATTAAGATTTAAGAACCGTTTTATGTATTGATGAATAGGCTGATTATATGACCCTGTTAGTTGAATGACTTTATGGGTAAGGAGGGCTTTAAAATGATTGTAAAGAAGATAATGAAAAAAAATATTATCACTCTTCGACCTGAAGACACTATTAGTCTAGCATTAAAAACAATGAAGAAAAATAAGATACGACATATTCCGATTGTAAACGAAAACTATTATCCCGTAGGGCTTATTACTGAACGGGATGTTAAAGATGCCAGTCCCTCTATTTTTCAGTTAGAGTTAAAAGAGAACTTTTTAAATAAACCTATTAAAGATGTCATGTCTACAAATCTAATTACGGGACATCCTCTCGATTTTGTAGAGGAAATTGCCGTCCTACTAATTGAAAATCGAATTGGATGCCTCCCTATTCTTCAAGATCAGAAACTTGTTGGATTGATTACTGAGTCTGATCTATTACATACTTTTGTGAAGCTTACAGGAGCAGACCAGCCTGCTTCACATATAGAGATAAGAGTTCCAAATAAACCAGGGATGCTCGCTGAGGTTTCATCTATCTTTCTAAATCGAAAGGTAAATATCTCCAGCGCCCTCGTCTATTCAGACACTGACGAACGTTATAAAATTCTCGTTTTTCGTGTCCAAACGATTAATGTAACGCTGATTATAAATGATTTACAGTCGTCAGGATATCATGTTTTATGGCCAGAAATACCGGAGAATGCTAAATGACAAAACAAGAAAACGTCTTTATTTACTCACCGAAATTTCAAAAGTATAAATTTTCTCATGATCATCCTTTTAATCAGCTGCGTGTAGAGCTTACTTATGATTTGTTAAAGAAAATGGATGCGTTAAATGACTCAAATATCGTCACACCGAGGGTTGCAACAATCGAAGAATTAGCTCTTATCCATGATAAAAAATATATACAGGCAGTAGAGTTAGCTGGACATGGTAAGCTTGGAGAAGAAGAAGCCCTTAATTACGGGATCGGAACTGAGGATACCCCTATATTTCCCCAAATGCATGAAGCAAGTTCGCTGCTTGTTGGTGGAACATTAACAGCTGTAGATTATGTGATGGAAGGTAAAGCAACACATGCTGCTAATTTCGGAGGTGGATTACATCACGGATTTAGAGGAAGGGCATCAGGGTTTTGCATTTATAACGATAGTTCTGTTGCCATCCGCTATATACAGAAGAAATATGGAGCAAAAGTCTTGTATATCGATACGGATGCTCATCACGGAGATGGAGTTCAGTGGACATTTTATGATGATCCAACTGTATGTACTCTATCACTCCACGAAACGGGAAGATATTTATTCCCCGGGACTGGAAATATAACAGAAAGAGGCTCTGGGAAAGGGTATGGTTATACATTTAATATACCGTTAGATGCATTTACTGAAGATGAATCATGGCTCCATGCATACCGAACATCTATTGAAGAAGTCGCTGCCTTTTTTAAACCAGATGTTATTTTAACTCAAAATGGTGCTGATGCTCACTTTCTCGATCCTTTAACACATTTATCCGCCACAATGGCTATTTATCATGAAATTCCTAAGATCGCTCACGAAATCGCTCATCAATACTGTAATGGAAGATGGATTGCCGTTGGTGGCGGAGGTTATGACATATGGCGTGTTGTTCCAAGAGCTTGGAGCTTAATTTGGCTTGAAATGAACGAAATCAAGGTACCAGATCAATTACCAAAGACCTGGATTGACCAGTGGCAACCAAAAGCACCCGTCACCTTGCCTGATACCTGGTACGATACAGAAGATATGTATAAGCCAATACCTAGAAAAACTGAGATAGAAGAAAAAAATGCACTAACAGTTGAAAAAGTGCTTCATCCGATACGGAACTCATAAGAAAAGCGCAAGCGCCTTGACCATCGCCGTCCAAACTGGAGGAGCATCGACTAAAGATTTAGGAAACACGGTAAGCGAAGCGAACCGATGTTGACTTATCGTAGGGAGATGATCTAAAAGTTTGATAGGCGATAGGCACTGGAGCTAGACACTAAAACTAAGTACAAAATTTTTTACTTTCTTACTTTTTAAAAAGAGGCTGCCTCGGTTACGAGACAGCCCCACTTTATGAAATAAGTGATTACTTCGTTGATTGTCTATATTCTATTCGATGTGGCAATTCAACGATGTGGTTTTCAACTTCTTCTTTATTCATGTATTTAGTTAACAAACGCATTGCTACAGCCCCGATATCATAAGTTGGCTGTACAACTGTTGTTAACTGTGGGCGTACCATCGTTGCTAATCTTGTGTTATCAAATCCAACAATCTCGAAGTCAGATGGAATCTTATAATTTCGGTCTTGTGCACCATGAATCACACCTAAAGCCATTTCATCTGTTCCTACAAAAATAGCTGTTGGTTTCTCTTCTAATTCATCAATTTTTTCTAAAGCCTCAATACCTGAATCGTATGTGTAATCACCTTCTACAACCAATTCCTCATCAAATGGTAATCCCGCATCCTCAAGAGCACGCTTATACCCTACTGATTTTTTCAGACGGTTAACAGGCTCTTCTGCTGGACCTTCTACATAAGCGATTCTCTTATGACCTTTTTCAATAAGCATGGAAATAACATCATAAGCAGCTTGTTCATAGTTGATGTTAACAGATGGTGTTGTATTTGTTAGATCAACAGATGCAGCTAAGACAATTGGTACTGGAGAACGTTTAAATTGCTCAACTAACTCCTCTGTTACATTTCCACTCATAAATACAATACCGTCCACTTGCTTACCAAGCATTGTATTTAATAAATGTAATTCTTTATCTTTATTTTGATCCGAATTACTTAAGATAATATTGTACTTGTACATTGTCGCGATATCTTCAATTCCACGTGCAAGCTCTGAATAGAAGATACTTGAGATATCGGGAATGATAACTCCAACCGTTGTTGTCTTTTTACTTGCAAGACCCCTTGCTACTGCATTTGGACGATAGCCTAATCTTTCAATTGCATCGAGAACTTTTTTTCTAGTTGTTGGTTTTACATTTGGATTCCCATTTACTACACGAGAGACAGTAGCCATCGATACATTTGCCTCACGAGCTACATCATATATTGTTACACTTGACATAAAATACACTCCTTCTGTTACATTAAGAACATTTATTATCTGACGTTTATATTAGTCCAATTTTGATATGTAGAAAGTTGTTACGTCTTGTCGTAAATCCAATTCTATGTTACTTATCATACGATACTCTGAAAACGTCCGCAATCTATTTCCATCGATTTTTAAACTGTTTTCACATATTTGTTCGTTTTCCCCATATTTTATTGCTTTTTCGAGGATTTTTTACTATTTTGCCTAACTTTTTTATTTTTATGAATAAAAAACAAAAAGAGGCTGACTTTATTTATAGGAAACACCCCTCCATGAATGAAGTGGTAAAATTCCTATATTAAGCCAACCTTTTTTTATTCTATATGTTTATATTCTTATACGTTTACTTTTACTAAAGGCTTTACTTCTGTCATGAATTGATCGAACTGCTCGAAATCCATTTGTTGCGCTGAATCAGATAATGCGACAGCTGGATCTGGATGCACCTCAGCCATAACACCGTCTGCTCCAATAGCAAGTGCTGCTTTCGCTGTTGGAACAAGAAGATCTCTACGACCAGTTGAGTGGGTAACATCAACGAAAACTGGTAAATGTGTTTCTTGTTTCAGGATAGGAACAGCTGAAATATCTAATGTATTTCTAGTTGCGCGTTCGTACGTACGAATTCCACGCTCACAAAGTATAATTTGGTCATTTCCTTGTGAAATGATGTATTCCGCTGCATTTACAAACTCATCAATTGTTGCTGCAAGACCACGCTTTAAAAGAACTGGCTTACGAACAGCTCCTGCTGCTTTTAGTAATTCGAAGTTTTGCATGTTACGTGCACCAATTTGAATGATATCGACATAATCTAAAGCTAGTTCAATATCTGCTGGATTTACGATTTCACTAATAATAGCTAACCCATACTCGTCTCCAACTCTTCTTAAAATCTTTAATCCCTCAACACCTAGACCTTGGAAGTCATAAGGGCTAGTACGTGGTTTGAAGGCACCGCCGCGCAGAATTTTTATGCCTTGTTTTACCGCTTGTTCTGCAACTGCAGCTACTTGCTCATAGCTCTCAACCGCACAAGGACCAATAATAAATGATTGGCTTCCATCCCCAATTCTTACACCATTTACTTCAATAATTGTATCTTCTGGCTTTTTCTTACGCGAAACTAGTAACGCCTTGCTGTGATCATCCTCTTGTAACTCTAACCCAGCCTTAAAGATTTCTTTAAAAATATGTTGCAGTGTTGAGTCTAAAAATGGTCCATCGTTATATTTTTTAATACTATCTAACATTTTACGTTCGCGAACAGGATCATAACGATTGACACCTTGTGCTTCTTTTGCTTTACCAATTTCTTGGACAACTCTACCTCTCTCGTTAATTAACTTTAAGATCTGTAAGTTAATTTCCTCTGCTCTCTCTCTTAATGCTTCTAGTTCTGCATTACTCATCTTTCTCATCCTTTCGCATTCAAAATTGATTAGAAAACTTAGCTTGTTGCATTGACATCTCACGTCTATTGAAATGAGCCTTCTTTAGTAAGGAAGATTCCTTTATCATTCAATAAAAGTGTGGTACATTTTCTTTAATTAGTTGTAATTATAAACCATAAAATAGTGGTTGTCATTAAAAACTTTAACATTTAAACGCTTTTAAGCTTTTACGCAGTAAAGTGAATGTGCATGAATGGCTTTTAAGTCATTATAGAACAAATTTATATGTTAACTATATTTTAAAAATATGAACATCTACTTAAAGAAGGTGTACCAACATGACCCAAAATGACCTAACATTTGCGCTTGATATTGGCACTAGATCTGTTGTTGGATTAATTTTAAAAGAAGAAAACAATTCATATCTTATTGTTGATACTGTTATAAAGGAACATTCGAACCGATCTATGTTAGATGGACAAATTCATGATATTTTGTCTGTTGCAAACGTCATCTCTTCTGTGAAAGAAGAACTTGAAAGAAAACACGGACCTCTTCATAAAGTATGCGTTGCTGCTGCAGGTCGTGCATTAAAAACTGAAAGAGCAACTGTCTCAATAGAACTAACAGGCAAACCGATGATTCAAAAAGAAGATATTCTTCATTTAGAACTCATGGCTGTACAAATTGCTCAAAAACAGCTCGCTGAAAAACATGACAGTGAGCGTTCCCATCATTATGATTGTGTAGGATATTCTGTTCTTCATTACCACCTTGACGGAGAAGAAATTGGTAGTTTAATTGATCAACAGGGTGAAGAAGCCTCCGTAGAGATTATCGCCACCTTTCTTCCCAAAATAGTTGTAGAATCTTTATTAGCTGCCCTAAATCGCGCTGGACTTAAAATGGAAGCATTAACATTAGAACCAATTGCAGCGATTAATGTATTGATCCCTCCTTCAATGAGGCGATTAAATGTTGCTCTAGTTGACATTGGAGCAGGGACGTCAGATATTGCAATTACGGATAAGGGAACCATTATTTCTTATGGAATGGTTCCAATAGCTGGTGATGAAATTACAGAAGCTGTTTCAGATGAATTTTTACTTGATTTTCCAAAAGCTGAAGAAACAAAGCGGCAACTAGTATCTGAGAATTTAATAACAATAACAGATATTTTAGGATTTGAAACTCAAATTACTAAAGAGGATATCATAGAGAAAATCTCGCCAGCAATTGATAAACTTGCAGAATCCATACGGGATGAGATTATCCGATTGAATAATGGTCTATCACCTAGGGCCATTATGCTTGTAGGTGGAGGCAGCCAAACTCCAGACCTTCCAAAACGGTTGGCAGCTTTACTAGAATTACCTGAAAATCGAGTGGCGATTAGAGGTATTGATGCCATACCTCAGCTCAAACTTGCAGATCATGTACATACAGGACCAGAATTAGTCACTCCGATCGGGATCGCTGTTTCATCAAAACAAACTCCGATCCAATATATAAGTGTTACCGTTAACGAACGCTCAGTTCGGCTATTTCATATGAAGGCATTAACAGTTGCTGATAGTTTGTTGTCTTCAGGTATCCAATTAAATAAACTGTATGGTAAGCCTGGAATGGCTTTAATGGTAACAGTGAACGGCCAATCGATAACAATTCCAGGAGAACATGGAACCGCACCATTGATTAAGAAAAATGGATTGATATGTTCCCTTGAGGATCCGATTAAACATGGCGATACGATTACCGTGGAGAGGGGAAAGGATGGAGACCCTCCATTTGTTCCGATCAGTTCTATTTTAGATGATATTCCCTCAAAATCATTTTATGTAAATGGACAACCCTATACAATTACGGCCAGTATTTTACTTAATAATCGAACAGTAAGTAAACATGAGCTTTTGTCTGATCGGGATCATCTAATATGCAATGTTCCAACAACAATTGAAGAGTGTTTGCAGATCATTGGTTTAATAGATGATCTCAATAAGTTAAAACCATTCTCCTTAGAGATAAATGATAAAGTCATACCACTTCCTGGATTTTCTGGAAAGCTATTTAAAAACGGGCTAGAAACCTCAAAGGATTCAAAACTTGAAAATGGTTATATTCTTGTTCTAAAACCAATTAAAGAGCCATCACTAAATGAGTTTGTCATTGAGACAAACATCCAACACCTTCAGATCTTACCGATTTTTTATAATGGTCAATCAATTGTACTTGAAAAAACCATACAAGAGTTTTATCGAAATGGATTAAAATTATCTGAAAAGGATGTCCTATATAACGGTGAAAAGCTTGAAGTGAAGAAAAGAAACGTAGAACCATTTATTTTCCAAGACCTTTTTGCAGCAGTTGAGATTGACATACCTAACTCAAGCAACAATCAATTTAAACTTTTTAAAAACAAAAAAGAAGTTACCTTTCAAGAACCATTGAATCCAGGTGATGAACTAGAAATTCACTGGATATAGAAACAAAAGCGCAAGCGCCTTGATCAGCCTAGAGCAAATAAGACGATTTAGAATAGAAGGCGTTCTTTGCCTTCAATTCTAAATTGGCTAGACCCTAGAGGCAGTCAAAATCGCGACGTCAATCTCCAAGACTGCACTTGCACATCCTGTGCTTCGAAGCTGGATGTCAAAGCGCCATCCACAGTTCAAAAATTTTATAATTTCCTGGACCAAAAAAGATGATAACGCATGGCGTTATCATCTTTTTAGCTCTAAACCATAATTTCCTGTTTTAAAGCATCATATGTAATCTTCCAGTGTGAAGCATTCCAAACTACTTCATTCCCTCGGAACAATAAGGCCTGTGGAGATTCATGCTTTACTCCGTACTTTTCCGCAATATAATTCGAGAGTTCACGAGCTTCTTGTACATGTAAATGATAACTAGGGTAATTTGCATGTATTTCTGCAAATTCCTGATACTCGTCAAATGCAGCTTGGCTTATAGGACATGTTAAACTATTTTTTACAAATAAGAATTCATCGTGTTTTTGTAAAAGGTCTTCAAATTGTTCAATTGACTCAATCGTCTGATTACTCATTTTATCACCTTTCTATACCTAGTTACCAAGTTAAAACTAGGCATGTTCACGTTTCAATATTAACTATTCGTTTTTAGTTGGTTTTCAGCATCTTGTTCCTTAGACGAATCTTCTCCTTCAGATAATAAAGGAGCTTCAGGTTGATTCTGTTTTTTTTCTTCTCCAACTGTCTCATCTGTTAATTCCTCTAAAGCATCGGTTATTTCTTTTTCAACAACATCTGCTTGTTCTTCTGAATTCGAAGTATTTGTTATCGAGCGGACTTTGTCCATAATTTGTGAAGACTGTTCTGTTACTACTTGTGAAAGAGATAATGTTTTATCCTTTGCGACTGCTGCAAACTCTGAACCTTTTTCTAACGCACCATTTGTTATTATACCTGTACGTTCCTTCATCATTGATGCTTGTTGCCCCAAATTATTTCTCATTTCTTTTCCAGATTTAGGAGCCAAAAATAATGCTGTTGCAGCACCAACAAGTCCTCCAATTAGTGATCCGATAATAAAGTCTTTGCCATTGCTATTCTTAGCCATGATTCAACCTCCTCTATTTATTCGTACACTTATCCATTTAATTGTTGCTTTTTTTCACTCTTCTGTTTCCATTTTGCCCATATATCCATTTCGGCATTACTCCATTGAACAACTTGGTTAATTTTATCTTGATTTTGTTCAAGGTTTGTTGATGCAGTTGTGGTAACTTTTTTGACTGTTACATTAAGCTGCTGGATTGTATCGCCTACATCTTTTACAGAGTCTACAACATTATTAAGCTTTTCTGACTTTTGTTGAATATCTTCAGCAAGTGCATTTGTTTTATGTAATAATTCTGTTGTCTCGGACGTTATTCCTATCATTTGTTTTTCAAGACCTGATAATGTACCTGCTACATTTGTTAGTGTAGCTTGTAAGGCCTTTAATGTTTTTGAAACATATATAACCAATATCGTAAAAGCAATGGCTATTAATGCTACACTTAAGTATAAAATGATAATCATATCTAACACCTCCCATACCTTTCCTTGTTCTTTCCATACCCTATCTTCTCTATTATAAACATAAATTTTACATAATAGCTAAAATCTCCTTCTTAATAGACAGTCTTTTTAAATTTTGACTGTTTTCGCAAACTTTGTTGCTTTAGAAGAGTGTTAGGGGAGGGTGATTTCCGCTACAGGATTCTCGCATATCCGTTCTAATCAACCTAAATCGTTTTGTTCAAAAGAAGTTTATAAAAACAACAATTTCAAAAGAAAATGTCTAATTTTTTTAGTTGTTAGAAAGCTCTTACCATTGTTTTATGAGAATCGGGTACAATAAAAAGGTCAATAGAAAGCATAAAGGAGGATTTACATGAAAGATTCACGTATCGATACTTTGGCAAAAAACCTAATCAATTATTCAATAAAATTACAAAAGGGAGAAAAGGTTCTGATTGAGAATTTTGGTCTTCAAAGAGAGTTGGTTGTCGCACTCGTAAAGGAGGCCTATAAGGCTGGGGGATATCCTTTTGTATCCTTAAAAGATCATCAGGTGGATCGAGCACTCATGATGGGTGGAATTGAGGAACAATATGAAATGATGGCTCAATTTGAAGCAGAAGTAATGGGAAAAATGGATGCATACATAGGCTTACGATCCGGTGATAACATTAATGAATTTGCAGATGTACCAGATCAAAAGTTAAAGCTCCAAGGACAAACAATCGGACAAAAGGTTCACCGGGACATTCGTGTTCCTAAAACAAGATGGGTTGTTTTAAGATACCCTACTTCTTCTATGGCCCAATTAGCAAAAATGAGTACAGAACAGTTCGAAGACTTTTATTTTGATGTATGTAATCTTGATTATAGTAAAATGGACAAAGCAATGGACGCTTTAGTTAACCTAATGAATAAAACAGATAAAGTTCGTTTAACTGGGAAAGATACAGATTTGACCTTTTCTATCAAAGACATACCTGCTATCAAATGCTCTGGTCAAATGAACATTCCAGACGGAGAAGTATATACAGCACCTGTACGTCATTCAGTTAATGGAAAAATTTCATATAATACTCCATCACCGTATCATGGCTTTACATTTGAAAATGTTCAACTTACTTTTAAAGATGGGAAAATTATAGAAGCAACAGCAAACAATACTGAAAGAATCAATAAAATTTTTGATACAGATGAAGGTGCCCGCTATATTGGTGAATTTGCGATTGGGGTAAACCCATTCATTCAACACCCAATGCAAGACATTTTATTTGATGAGAAGATCGATGGTAGTTTCCACTTTACACCAGGTCAAGCTTATGATGATGCTTATAATGGAAATAACTCCAATATCCACTGGGATATGGTTATGATTCAGCGCCCGGAATATGGTGGTGGCGAGATTTATTTTGATGATGTTCTTATTCGAAAAGATGGACGCTTTATGGTTCCTGAATTAGAGCCGCTAAATCCGGAAAATTTGAAATAGGAAAGGTCATCCTATGCTTTCTACGAATTAAATAGACGGTGGAAACTTCTTTCCACCGTCTATTTATTATTTAAACATGAACATCTCTTTTTGAAAATAAATATCCAGCAAGTAGAAAGAACAGCAGCATATGAATGCTAATATTTGTAATGGAAAATGGTAATGTCATCCCTTCGAACATTGGTTCACCAAAAAAATAGGGCATTAAATTTGTATTAGCAAATAATAAATATTTGGCTGCATCAACATGATAATGGTTTAATAATGTACTGACCGCACTTGATGAGAAAACTAAAAAAAATAGGGAGTGCAATTGAAATCACACTACTTCTTGTTATGGCTGATATGCAAAAGGCAATTGATGTGATGATCCCAATTTCTATTAACTGAAATAAATAACTGCTTAGTCCGACTAGTACTCTTTGATCAAGCTCTAATTACGTCAATTCCTTCGACCATTTGGGCCTAATAAACCAAGAATTTCACCTCTAGACAACTCAAAATCAACATCATTTATAATAGTTGTTCTACCAATTGTTTTACTTACATTAATTACTTTTAGGACAATTTCCTGCTTCTGCATTTTAACACCTACTTTTTCTTTTCACAGATTTGGTTGAGAATCTTTTCATCTAAAACTTTCACCACCACTTATAGTAAAAGATTTGTTTGTCGATAAACAATGATTATAGGATAATAAGTGAATGATAGGAATCTAATAAAATAGGAGCAATCATCAAAATGGACATTTATTCTTATCTTGTTGTTCAACAAGCACCACATTTCGAAACAGGGAATATTATTTCATTACAGAAAACGAAAACAACATTTGGAAGGAAATCAAGTGATTGGGTACCTGATATATCCTTTTCAAAATATTTTTGTTTCTAGGAAGCATTTTACCATCTATCTTAAATCAAATGGTTTTTATATTGAGGATTTAGCTAGTAAACATGGTACATACCTGAATGATAAAAAAATAGTCCCCCACACACCAGTGAAACTCAAAACCAATGATCAAATTTCATTTGCTAAAAATCTTGTTATTTTATCTTTTTCCTATAAGAACATTGAGGAAACCTCTGAACTTTCCTTTTCTCTAACAGAATTAATAAATCTGGAAAAGATCGAACCGAAACTAGACTTTCTAAAACAAACTTTGCATATTCAAAACGATTCTGTTTCACTAACTGAAAAGGAATTCAGGTTCATAGATATTCTTATGAAAAGAAAAGCATTCATTTCTAAGAAGAAATCATAGAATATGTTTGGCCAGAAAGATTAATGACGGTTAATAACAAATGCATGGTAGGATCTGAAGAAGTGAATGCACTTATTTATAGACTTAGACAAAAATTACCTTATTCAATAAAAATTAACACAATAAGAGGCAGAGGTTACACATTAACCATTATAGAGGATGGAGTAAAATCTAGTTCCAAATTAAATGATAGACAACAAAAACAGCTGACATGGAAATAAGATGAAATTCTTATTTCTAAGTCAGCTGTTTTCATATTCTTTATGCTAAGATATTTTCATAAGCTTCCTGATATTTTTGAATATCACCAGCACCCATGAAAATTAATACCGCATGATCATGCTCTTTAAGGACAGAAGTATCTTCTTCCTTAATAAGTCTGGAATTATCAACCTTTTCAAGTAAATTATCAATTGATAACTTCCCAACATTTTCACGTGCAGAACCGAAGATATCACATAAATAGACGTAATCTGCTCTTTGTAAGCTTTCAGCAAACTCATCTAGAAAAGATTGTGTTCTTGTAAATGTATGTGGCTGAAAAACAGCAACGATGTCACGGTCAGGGTATTTTTGTTTTGCAGCATCAATTGTTGCATTAATTTCAGTAGGGTGATGTGCGTAATCATCAATTAATATTTGGTTTCCTATTTGCTTTTCATTAAAGCGTCTTTTTACACCTTCAAATGTTTGAAGTCTTTGTTGAATAATCTCAACATCAATTCCTTCATAATGACATAAGGCAATTACAGATAATGCGTTTAATACACTATGATCGCCGTACGATGTGATCTTGAAAGACGCATAAAACGTATTACGGACAAATACATCAAATGCTGTACCGTCAGTGGATTTTTCAATGTTTCTAGCTTGAAAATCATTATCCTCATTAAATCCATAGTAGACAACAGGCACTTTTGCCTGTATTTGTTGAAGCTGTTCGTCATCGCCACAAGCGATAATACCCTTCTTTACTTGAAGAGCCATTTCCTGAAATGCACTAAATACATCCTCAATACTTGTAAAATAATCAGGATGATCAAAGTCAATATTTGTCATAATCGCATAATCCGGCTTGTATGATAAGAAATGTCTGCGATATTCACATGCTTCAAAGATAAAATACTTACTGTTTGGAACTCCACTACCAGTACCATCACCAATTAAAAAGGAGGTTGGTTCAGCACCTTTGATCACATGTGACAGCAATCCAGTCGTTGATGTTTTTCCGTGTACTCCGGTAATGCCTACACTGATGTATTTTTGAAGAAATTCCCCTAGAAAACGGTGATAACGAATCACTGGTAAGCCTAGGTTATGTGCCTCCTCAATTTCTTCATGTGTATCAGGATACGCATTCCCTGCGATAATCGTTAATCCTTCTCTAATGTTCTCTTTAGTAAAAGGCAGAATTTTAATATTTCGTGCTTCAAGTGCCTTTTGTGTAAAAACTTTTTTCTCTATATCAGAGCCCTGAACTTCATAGTTCATATCATGTAAAATCTGTGCAAGGGCACTCATTCCAGTCCCTTTAATTCCAACAAAATGATAAACAGTCATAATTAGAACCTCCAACAAACGTCTATCTGATTGACAGTATATGACGCTTATCTTGATTTGCAACCCATATATAGTAAACGTCTCTTAGAAATATAAACAATTCTTGTTATTTTCCTAATATGTAATCAGCCTACAAAAGTATATTATATCATTAGCCACACATAATGACCATGAAAAATCTGTTTACTTCTAAATCAAATATATTTGTTATTCATATTAATTTTTAGCACTATTCCAACTATATTTTATGGAATATTTCTTTAAAAATGTACGCCAACTTTCAGGACTTTTTTCGAATTGTTTACATAATTTTCCCACCATCGTATGGTCTGGTTGAATAAAAATATCGCTTATTGAAACAAAATAATCAAAAACAGGAATGGACCGTAAAAAGATCCACTCATTTTCATTTAATTCAAGAATATCTTCGTTCATCTTTATTGTACATGTTTCACTAGTTAGTAATTTCTTTGCATATATATGTGCTTTATCATATTTTATTACTTTAAATGGTTCAAGTACACTAGCCATAAAAAGAGCATGTACAATCGAATCCATTGGATGCTTCATACGCTTCTCGTGTTTAATATAGGTCTGATAGTTGGTTAAGCCTCTTATAGTTAAATAATCAAAAGTAAACCAATCCTTAAATAACTTTTCTTGAGATAAAGTAAAAACCGCCGATGCCTCGTCTCCAAGCTTTTCCGTCAAAATATGCTTTGCTTTTACTTTTTCCCTTATGTTCACATGGCGATCTACATGAGTATGGACCGCCTTCATATGGTCAGTTATAAAGGTGATGAGTTGATTTTCCTTTTCTTCACGAAGAGCTTGTAGATAAACGATTTTATCCATTCAAACAACCTTACCTTTTTATTTGTATCTTATCATATTATTCATTTTTATAGTACGTGGGTATCTTGGATAGCATCTAACTCTTCTTCCGAAATTAGTACATCTCTTGGCTTGCTTCCTCGATTTTCAGATATAATTCCTTGTTCCTCCATCATATCAATTAATCTAGCAGCACGGTTATACCCAATTCTGAATCTTCTTTGTAAACTGGAAGTTGATGCTCCTCCTTGATTCACGACAAACTCACATGCTTCTAAAAATAGTTCATCCTCTTCTGATTGAATGGTTGCTTTTTTCACCAGTTCGTCCTGATGAAATAAATAATCTGGCTTTGATTGAAGCTTTACATGTTTCACAACTCTTTCAATCTCTTCATCAGATACAAAAGTACCTTGAAGTCTAACCGCTTTTGATGAACCATTTTCTAAAAATAGCATATCGCCTTTACCTAATAGCTTTTCTGCTCCATTTACATCGATTATTGTTCTTGAATCAACTTGTGATGACACAGAAAAAGCAATCCTTGTTGGAATATTTGCTTTGATTAATCCTGTGATGACATCAACAGATGGTCTTTGTGTTGCAACGATAAGATGAATACCACATGCTCGTGCTTTTTGGGCTATACGACAAATTGCTTCTTCAACATCATTTGGGGCAACCATCATTAAATCAGCTAACTCATCAATGACAATAACTAGATATGGTAGATGCTCTCCCTGCTTGTGTTCTTTAACGAGCTGATTATACCTTGTAATTTCCCGGGTACCAGAGTGTGCAAACAATTCATAGCGTCTTTCCATTTCCTCAACAGCCCATTTCAAAGCAGCAGTTGCAGCTTTTACATCTGTTATAACAGGACTAACTAAATGAGGTATATCATTATAAGGAGCTAACTCTACCATTTTAGGATCGATTAGCATTAATTTCACTTCATGTGGCGAAGCTTTATATAACAAGCTAACAAGAATCGTATTGATACAGACACTTTTACCAGAACCCGTCGCACCCGCAATCAAACCATGGGGCATTTTTTTTAAATCTGTAACAGTAGGTTGCCCAGCAATATCTAGACCTAACACAGCTGTCATTGGTGAAGGATTTGAACGAAACTCATTACTTCTTAAAATCTCTCGTAAATAAACCATTTTACTCACTTTATTGGGTACTTCTATTCCAATCGTATTTTTCCCTGGAATTGGAGCTTCGATTCTTATGTCTTTAGCGGATAAGCTTAATTTAATATCATCACTTAAATTTGTAATTTTATTGACCTTGACTCCAGGTTCTGGATGCACTTCAAATCGAGTAACAGAAGGTCCCTGTGTAACATTTACGACACTGGCTCTTACGTTAAAGTTTAGTAATGTTACATTTAATAGATCCTTTTGTGATTCTAACCATGTATGATCTTCTGTTAATTCCTTCTCAGGTATATTTAAATAAGCAAGTGATGGAAATTGATAGCTGTGATCCCCTTTTTCTCGTAACTTTTGCTTATCTCTGCCTAACATCATGACATTAAATGGTACTGTTTTACGTCTAGGTTTGTTTTGTTCTTGATTTGATATATCATGAGGTTGATTTTCTATGTTCTCTGATTCTTCTTGCTTCTTTGATGTGAGGCTATTAACATCTGCAGGAAGATCTTCTGTTTGAGTTTGAATACTCTCAAACTGTTCCTCTTCTTGAATTGATTCTTCTAACTCAAGTATAATTTCTTCCTCTTGAATCGATTCTTCTAACTCAAGTACATCTTCGTCCTCTTGAATCGATTCTTCTAACTCAAGTACAACTTCGTC
>DASQMK010000473.1:0-5111 GCA_035645575.1 Metabacillus sp. | reverse complement strand
CTTCATACTCATACCCTCCTAGGTCCCGAAATTAGGCTTCTACACCCATTTGTTTTGCACTTTCAATAACCTCTTCAATACGTCCTACTAAGCGGAACGCATCTTCCGGAAGGTGGTCATACTTACCTTCAAGAATTTCTTTGAATCCACGAACAGTTTCTTTAACAGGAACATAAGAACCAGGTTGGCCTGTAAATTGTTCTGCAACGTGGAAGTTTTGAGATAAGAAGAATTGAACACGACGAGCACGTGCAACTGTTAACTTATCTTCTTCAGAAAGTTCATCCATACCAAGGATCGCTATGATATCTTGAAGCTCTTTATAACGTTGTAATGTTTGTTGTACTTGACGAGCGACAGTATAGTGCTCTTCTCCAACAATTTCAGGTGATAGTGCACGTGAAGTTGAAGCAAGAGGATCCACCGCTGGGTAAATACCCATTTCAGATAATTTACGCTCAAGGTTTGTTGTTGCATCTAAGTGAGCGAAAGTCGTTGCTGGAGCCGGATCCGTATAGTCATCGGCAGGAACGTAAATCGCTTGAATTGATGTAACAGAACCTACGTTAGTAGATGTGATACGCTCTTGTAATTGACCCATTTCAGTCGCAAGAGTTGGCTGATAACCAACGGCAGATGGCATACGTCCAAGTAGGGCAGAAACCTCAGAACCTGCTTGCGTGAAACGGAAGATGTTATCCATGAAGAAAAGAACGTCTTGTCCCTGGTCATCACGGAAGAATTCAGCCATTGTAAGACCAGTTAAGGCAACACGCATACGTGCACCTGGCGGCTCATTCATCTGACCGAATACCATTGCTGTTTTCTTAATAACACCAGAGTCTGTCATCTCGTGGTAAAGGTCATTACCTTCACGAGTACGTTCTCCGACACCAGCGAATACGGAAATACCACCGTGCTCTTGTGCGATGTTATTGATTAATTCCTGGATTAATACCGTTTTACCTACACCGGCACCACCGAATAGACCGATTTTACCACCCTTGATATAAGGAGCAAGTAAGTCTACTACTTTAATTCCAGTTTCAAGAATTTCAACCTCTGTTGAAAGTTGATCAAATTTAGGAGCTGCTCTATGAATAGGATCACGACGAGCATCTGCTGCAATCGGTTGATCTAAGTCAATGTTTTGACCTAATACGTTAAATACACGACCTAATGTTACATCACCAACTGGAACAGAAATTGGTGCACCTGTATCTGTAACCTCTATTCCACGAACAAGTCCATCAGTTGTAGACATTGCAACTGTACGAACTGTATCATCTCCTAAATGTAGGGCAACTTCTAAAGTAAGGTCGATCGCGACTTCATTTTCATTCGCTTCTGTTTTAATTGTAAGGGCATTATAAATGTCTGGTAGTTGACCGCTCTCGAACTTTACGTCAACAACCGGACCCAAAATTTGAGTAATGCGTCCTTTATTCATCGTTTTCCCTCCTATCTCGAAATGCGTAAGCGCCTGCTTAGCTCTGACAAGCATAAGACGAGTAGGAAAAGAAGGCGCTCTTTGCCTTCATTTCCTAATCGGCTTATGACTCGAAGAGCTAGGCGCTGAAGCTAGACATCAACACTGAGTTGACACTTTTAAAACCTATTCTAATGCTGCCGCTCCACCAACGATCTCTGTGATTTCTTGTGTGATCGCTGCTTGACGTGCACGGTTGTATGTTAAAGTAAGTCCATTGATAAGTTCTTTTGCATTATCAGTAGCATTTTTCATAGCTGTCATACGAGCTGCATGCTCAGAAGCTTTACTATCTAGCAGGGCTCCGTAGATGAGACTTTCAGCATATTGTGGTAACAGCACTTCAAGGATTTCTTCCTGATTTGGTTCAAACTCATAAGACGTTAAGCCTTTGCTTGAGGAAATATCAGAAAGCGGAAGAAGCTTCTTCTCCGTCACATCCTGTTGAATCGCACTAACAAAGTGGTTGTAATACATATACAATTCGTCGTATGAACCATCTGCAAACATGTTCACTGCCCCGCTGGCAATGTCCTTAATGCTTGCAAACGATGTATCATCACCAAGACCTGTAATTTCTGAAATGACGTTCATGCCACGTTTTTTAAAGAAATCACGGCCCATTTTACCGATTGCAATGATCACAAATTCATCGTTAGACTTATGACGCTTTTGGATTGATTGATAGACAGCACGAAGTACACTACTGTTGAACGCACCTGCTAATCCACGATCTGAAGTGATGACCAAGTATCCAGTTCGCTTTACAGATCTTTTTTCCAACATTGGATGACTTACGTCCGTGCTGCCATTTGCGATGCTAGCCACAACCTCTTGGATTTTTTCCATATAAGGTCCAAATGCCTTTGCACTGTTCTCGGCACGGTTTAGCTTTGCAGCTGAAACCATCTCCATCGCTTTTGTAATCTGACTTGTCTTCTTAGTAGAAGTGATTCTTGATTTTATGTCGCGTAATGATGCCAAAGGTTCTCACCACCTTTATTAAAAATCATCTAACAAGGATAGACCCCAAAACCTGTGAGGTCATCCCTTTTCTATTATTATTCAGAAGGAGCAAAAGTCTTTTTGAATCCTTCGATCGCTGCTTTTAACGCATCTTCATTTGGAAGTCCGCCAGTTGTGCGGATTTCTTCTAGAAGGTCTTTATTGTTTTGTTCTGTATATGCATGGAACTCATCTTCAAAACGAGTGATATCTTCTACAGGGATATCATCTAAGAACCCACGAGTTAATGCATACAGAATCATAACTTGCTTTTCAACTTTTAATGGTTTATTTAGACCTTGTTTTAGAACTTCAACAGTACGAGCACCACGGTTTAATTTCGCTTGTGTTGCTTTATCAAGGTCAGAACCAAATTGAGCAAATGCTTCAAGTTCACGGTATGAAGCAAGGTCAAGACGTAATGTACCTGCAACCTTCTTCATCGCTTTAATTTGTGCTGAACCACCAACACGAGATACAGATAAACCTGCATTAATCGCCGGACGTACACCAGAGAAGAAGAGGTCAGACTGAAGGAAGATTTGTCCATCAGTGATTGAGATAACGTTTGTTGGAATATAAGCCGAAACGTCACCTGCTTGTGTCTCGATGAATGGTAATGCAGTTAGAGAACCAGCACCTTTTGCATCACTTAATTTTGCAGCACGCTCGAGTAAACGAGAATGCAAGTAGAAAACGTCACCAGGATATGCTTCACGGCCTGGAGGACGACGAAGTAATAATGAAAGCTCACGGTATGCCGAAGCTTGTTTTGTTAAATCATCATATACAACAAGAACGTGCTTGCCATTGTACATGAACTCTTCACCCATTGTTACCCCAGCATAAGGAGCCAAGAATAACATTGGAGCTGGTTGTGATGCAGAAGCTGTTACAACGATTGTGTAATCTAATGCACCGTGTTTACGTAATGTTTCAACAACACCACGAACTGTTGATTCTTTTTGACCAATTGCAACATAGATACAAACCATATCTTGATCTTTTTGGTTCAAGATTGTATCAATTGCAACAGATGTTTTACCTGTTTGACGGTCACCGATGATTAACTCACGTTGACCACGTCCGATTGGTACAAGTGCGTCAATCGCTTTAATACCAGTTTGAAGTGGTTCATGAACTGATTTACGATCCATAACACCAGGTGCCGGAGCTTCAATTGGACGAGTTTTTGTTGTTTCAATTGGACCTAAGCCATCAACTGGTTGTCCTAATGAGTTAACAACACGACCGATTAATGCTTCACCTACAGGAACCTCCATGATACGCCCTGTACGACGAACTTCATCACCTTCACGGATGTCTGTGAAAGGTCCTAAAATAATAATACCAACGTTATTTTCCTCAAGGTTCTGAGCCATACCCATAACGCCGTTTGCGAATTCTACAAGCTCACCAGCCATGACATTGTCGAGGCCATGAGCACGAGCGATACCATCACCAACTTGGATAACAGTACCAACATCGCTTACTTTTATATCAGACTGATAGTTTTCAATTTGCTTTTTTATAAGCGCACTAATTTCTTCAGCTTTGATGCTCATGAGTTTCACCCCTATCTACGATCTGTTTGCGACCAATTGTCGCTCTATACGTTCAAGCTTACCGCTAATACTACCATCATAAATGCGATTACCAATACGAAGCTTTACGCCTCCGATTAGCGCAGAGTCTACAACGTTTTGTAAACGTAAAGACGCTTTCCCAATCTTTTTCGCGAAAGAAGCGGAAATGGCAGATAATTCACTATCTGTAAGTGGGCGAACTGAATAAACAATCGCATCCTCTGTTCCACGAGCTTCATTTGCACTTTGTACAAAGTAATCAACGATTTCTGTTACAACATCTACACGATGACGGTCAACTAATAGGTATAATGTATTCACAACCTGCTGTGACAAGCTTGAGAATGCTTCCTTTACAATTGACTTTTTCGCTTCATTTGTAACTTTTGGATGGTTAAATACATTTATAAGTTCTTGATTCGTCGTAAAAACTTCTTTTACAACGAGCAATTCGTTTTCGATTTGATCGATTACATTTTGTTCCTTTGCAAGTTGAAAAAGAGCTACTGCATAACGTTTTGCAACAATTCCTTTGCTCATCGACCTTCGCCTACCTCATTGATGTAGTCATTGATCAATTTTTCTTGCTCTTGTTCATTCAACTCTTTTTCGATTACTTTAGAAGCAATTAATACAGATAATGATGCAACCTGCTCGCGTAATGCTGCCACAGCCTGATCTTTTTCCTGCTCGATTTCTTTTAATGCTGAATCTTTCAAACGACCAGCTTCAGAACGAGCTGCTTGGATGATTTCTTCTTTCTGTTGCTCACCAAGCTTTTTCGCATTTTCCACAAGAGCTTGAGCTTCTAGGCGCGCTTGTTTTAATAACTCACGCTGCTCGTCTACTAGCTTTTGTGCTTCTTTATTTCTTTCTTCAGAACTATTAATTTCATTTGCAATATGCTCTTCACGTTGCTTCATGATGTTCATAACTGGTCCTAATGCATACTTACCTAGCAATGCAAGAAGGATTAAGAACATCAAAAGCTGGAATACGATATCACCTGTGTTAAGGCCGCCCGTAGCTGC
>DASQMK010000472.1:0-2947 GCA_035645575.1 Metabacillus sp. | reverse complement strand
AGTAACACAATTAACATTGTCGAAAGTTGTCACAATCGTTGGCCATGGGGCAGAAAAAGTGAAATCTGAGCTTGGTGATAAAACAGAGTACGCATTACAAAGTGAACAATTAGGGACGGCTCATGCAGTTATGCAAGCTGCATCTTTTCTTGAAAATGAAGAAGGAACAACAATCGTAATCTGTGGTGACACACCATTAATTACAGCAAATACGATGTCTGCCTTATTAGCACATCATCAAGAAACAAATGCAAAGGCAACGATTCTAACAGCAAATGCAGAAGACCCAACTGGATATGGACGTATTGTTCGTAATCAAGAGGGAACAGTAGAAAAGATTGTCGAACATAAAGATGCGACTGATGCTGAACGTACAATTACTGAAATTAATACAGGTACATATTGCTTTGACAATAAAGAATTATTCAAGGCATTAAATAATGTTTCGAATGATAATGTTCAAGGAGAATATTATTTACCGGACGTTATTGAAATTTTACAAAAAGAGGGAAAAGTAATTTCAGCGTATCAAACAGCATCATTTGAAGAAACATTAGGAGTAAATGATCGAATTGCGTTATCGCAAGCGGAAAAAATAATGAAGCAACGAATTAATAAAGAGCATATGAGAAATGGTGTAACGATCATAGATCCGGATAATACGTATATTTCTGTTGATGCAAAAATAGGGCGTGATACGACTATTTATCCTGGAACAATGATTATTGGTGAGTCTGTGATTGGTGAGGAATGTGTAATTGGGCCAAATACAGAAATTAAAAACTGTAACATTGATCATAAAACAACGATCAGACAATCAGTTGCACATGATAGTAAAATTGGAGGCGAAGTACAAATAGGTCCATTTGCACATATTCGCCCTTCTTCTCACATCTCTGATGAAGTAAAGATTGGAAACTTTGTCGAAGTGAAGAAGTCAACAATGGGCAAAGGTAGTAAGGCCTCTCATCTAAGCTATATCGGAGATGCTGAGGTTGGATCTGATGTAAACCTTGGATGTGGATCCATTACAGTTAACTATGATGGAAAAAACAAATTCTTAACAAAAATAGAAGATGGTGCTTTCATAGGCTGTAATTCGAATTTAATTGCACCAGTTACAGTTGGAAAAGGAGCATATGTTGCGGCTGGCTCTACTGTAACGAATGATGTACCGGAAAAAGCTTTAACCGTTGCGCGTGCTCGACAAGTAAATAAAGAGAATTATGTCGACCGTTTAAATCATAAAAATTCCTAATGGAGGTTTTCACTTTACATGTCTAATCGCTATGGAGATTCAAATTTAAAAATATTTACGTTAAACTCAAACCCTGCATTGGCAAAGGAAATTGCTGATATTGTTGGAGTTGATTTAGGAAAATGTTCTGTTACACGTTTTAGTGATGGAGAAATTCAAATAAACATTGAAGAAAGTATCCGCGGTTGTGATGTATACATTATCCAATCAACTAGTAATCCTGTAAATGAACATCTCATGGAACTTTTAATTATGATTGATGCTTTGAAGCGTGCTTCAGCAAAAACAATAAACATTGTTATTCCTTACTACGGATATGCTAGACAAGACCGAAAAGCGCGAGCAAGAGAGCCAATTACAGCTAAACTTGTTGCGAACTTACTAGAAACAGCTGGCTCAACACGAGTGATAACATTAGATCTTCATGCACCACAAATTCAAGGGTTCTTTGATATTCCAATTGACCACTTGATGGGAGTACCGATCTTAGGTGAATATTTCTTAGGTAAAAATCTAGAAGATATCGTTATTGTTTCTCCTGATCATGGTGGTGTAACAAGAGCTCGTAAATTAGCTGATAAGTTAAAAGCTCCTATTGCGATTATTGACAAAAGACGTCCAAGACCAAATGTGGCAGAGGTTATGAATATTGTTGGTCATATTGAAGGTAAAACAGCAATCCTAATTGATGATATCATTGATACAGCCGGGACAATTACATTAGCGGCAAATGCTCTAGAAGAGAATGGAGCAAAGGCGGTTTATGCTTGCTGTACACATCCTGTTCTATCAGGACCAGCAATTGATAGAATCGCTAATTCTAAAATTAAAGAATTAGTTGTGACAAATTCAATTTTACTTCCAGAAGAAAAACGAATTGATAAGCTAGTAGAACTTTCAGTTGCTCCACTTATTGGAGAAGCGATCATTCGAGTACATGAAAAGCAATCTGTAAGTTTACTTTTTGATTAATATCATATAAGGAGCCTATTTCAGCCTTATTTCTATTAATAGAATGAAGGCTGAATAGGCTTTTTAGTATTCGCTGCTCTAAAATTTAACTTCCTACAAAAACGGCACTGCTGCTGTTCTATAATTTTAAGAAAAATGTTTATACCTTTCTAGTTATGGGCAAACAATATATATGAACGAATATCGTTAGGAAGGTGTAAATATGACAACTTTACAAGCAATTAAAAGAACAGAGTTTACTAATTCAGCAAAAAGAAGAGTACGCGAATCTGGTAAGATTCCGGCTATTATCTATGGTAAGGATAAAGAAAGCCAGCCAGTAGCATTAGATAGTATAGAATTAATTAAAACCCTTAGAGAAGAAGGGAAAAATGCCGTTCTTCATTTAGATGTGGATGGGTCATCACATGCTGTTATGTTGTATGATATGCAAACAGACCCGTTAAAAAATGAAATCATCCATGCTGATTTTCATATTGTAGACATGCAAGCAGATGTTGAGGTTCAAGTACCAGTTCATTTAATTGGAGAAGCACAAGGTGTCAAAGACGGAGGCGTATTGCAGCAATCATTACATGAAGTGACCATTACAGCAAAACCAGGTAATATCCCTCAATCAATTGATATAGACATCTCAAACTTAGGTGTTAATGAGACTTTCTATATTAAAGATCTCTCAACGAGCCAAAATTATCAATTTGTTCAGGATGAGGACCA
>DASQMK010000471.1:0-10063 GCA_035645575.1 Metabacillus sp. | reverse complement strand
AAAGAAAATTTAGAATTTTAGGAGAAGTTAGAGTCGTATTTAATTTAATTGAAGTAAAACAAATAAAGGGGAAATGATTTTTGGAAACTTATCAAGAAATGTTGAAAATGAACAAAGACAATTGGGAAAAATCTGCAGAACGTTTCTTTGGAAGAACTGCTCTTCCTGAATATGGACCGTTTTCTCAAAATGAAGACCAACTTCAATTATTTGGGGATGTTTCGGGTAAAAAAGTACTAGAAATAGGTTGTGGCAGTGGGCACTCATTACAATATATGGGGAATAAAGGCGCTAAGAAGCTCTGGGGACTAGACCTTACAACCAAGCAGATAGAAACGGCTAGTAAGTTGTTAGATTATCTGAAAGATAAAGTATCATTATTCAAGTCTCCTATGGAGGAAAATCCGGGATTACCTCCAATTATTTTGATATTGTTTATTCTATATATGCATTAGGGTGGACGGTTGATTTAAATAAGACCTTAAGAAATATATACGATTATTTAAATACTGGCGGAATATTTATTTTTAGTTGGGAACATCCTTTTCACGATCGCTTATCTTATAAGGATTCATCATTTATCTTAAACAAAACTTATAATATTAAAGGTCCTGAATACAACGAAGCATGGCAAAAAAATGTTATCATCTATCATCGGAAACTAAGTACATACATAAATACACTTATCCAAACAGGTTTTACTAATACAAATGGTAGTAGATGATGTTTTATTACCTGAAGAAACATTAGACGATCCAGAAAGGTGGTACTCCATACAAAAAGCGAAACTAGTACCTGCAACTTTTATTATAAAAGCAATTAAAATGTAATTAACTTATATTTGTCATTTTAATTTATAAAGATAATGGTTAAGGAGAGGAATTATAGATGAATATAAGACTTGCTGAAGCAAAAGACATTAAGCAATTAATAAGAATGAGATGGAATTTTACAATTGAATATGATGAAAGTAAAAAAAATCGAACAGACTTCATTCAGTGATTTTGAAAAGGAATGCCAATCTTTTTTGGAGAATGCAATTAATAGTGGTCAATGGGTTTATTTGGGTTGCAGAGGAAAATGAAAAAATTGTATCACATATATACATAGAATTAATACAAAAAGTACCACGCCCTGGTAGAATAACACATCCATTTGTTTATATGACGAACGTATATACTATTAAAGAATTTAGAAATAAAGGGAATAAAGGTATTGGGAGTGAGCTACTTACCACAATAAATGAGTGGACTAAAGAAAATAGATATGAATTTATTATTGTATGGCCAAGTGATGATAGCATTAATTATTATAAGAAAAATAGTTACGTTTATTGTACAGAACCTATGGAATATTTTCCTTATTGAAGGAACGTATGTGTTAGTCATAATGAACGAAACGGCTCCCATCGCTTAACGTAGGTTGCACTTGGTCATATTGTTACTACCAAAATAAAAACCAAGTGTAGAGCTACACACGAAAAGGAGCCGAATATTATGAAGGATGTACAAAAATTTGTTGGTTTAGACGTATCTAAAGATAAAATTGCTGTTACGATTGCTGATCCTGGTCGTGGTGAACCTAGATTTCATGGAACTATTCAAAATAAACCCGAAGACATTCGCAAACTAATGAAAAAGTTAGAGAAATCCTGACAACCTATTAGTATGTTATGAAGCAGGGTCTACTGGATATGGAATTTACCGATTACTTCTTTCAATGGATATTGAATGTATGGTTGTGGCACCCTCTCTTATCCCAAAGCGATCTGGCGATCGTGTAAAAACAGATAAGAGAGATTCTATTAGATTAGCTCAGCTACTTCGTGCTGGAGAGCTTACTTCTGTATGGGTTCCAGATGAAGATCATGAAGCATTAAGAGACTTAATTCGTGTGCGTCATGATGCTCGTGAGGATTTACAAAGTTCTCGTCAGAGACTTATTCACTTCTTACTTCGCAATGAAATACGTCCTCCGCAAGGAGTACGAAATTGGTCTGTAAAACATCGTGAATGGTTAAAACGATTAACATTTGAAAGAGCTTCTCATCGTATTGTTTTTCAAGAATATCTCCATGCAATTTATGAAGTTGAAGATCGTATGAAACGTATCGAAGCACAGATTCATGAAGAAGCCCTTCATAGTGAAACATGCTCCCGTCATACAAGCACTTCAAACCTTAAGAGGAGTTGCTGAAATTACTGCAGTTACGTTAGTTGCGGAAATCGGACAATTTTCAAGGTTTTCAAGTCCTAGACAATTAATGTCCTATGCTGGTCTTGTTCCGAAGGAATATTCAAGTGGGTCTAGCCGTTGGCAAGGTTCGATTACTAAGACCGGAAACTCCCAAATTCGTCGTTCCATAGTAGAAGTTTGTTGGTCTTATCGTCACCGACCATCTCTTAAAGGTGAATTGCTTAAACGTCAAGAAAACCAAGATCCAGAGGCAAAACGAATTGCTTGGAAGGCTCAACACCGTCTTCATATGAAATATCATCGCATCTCTGCTAAAGGAAAAGGTGGAAAAGTAGCTGTTGTTGCTGTCGCTCGAGAATTACTTGGCTTTATTTGGGCTATCGCTTGTTCTATTGAGGATAAACTAGTAAATGATTCGAATGCTGCTTAAGTAGATTGAAAGTAAGACATAAATGAAATTTTTTATTAAGTAATAACTTTGTGATTATAAATTAAAGATTTGGCTCGAAGGCAAATCCCGGGAAGGAGAACCCTCAAGTTGAACTATGTACTAAGTCTAAGGACTGAACGTGCGCCGTTAGTCAGAGGCAGCTCCGTGACGGATGGAGTGAAATGTGGTACCCAACCCACGCATATCAGTTTGTATACCACCGTCAGCGTTTTTGCCTTCGTGCCAAGTTTTTAAGGTTATCCTGTTCAACTTTATGCATTGTATCCATTTCGGATTTAGCTTATCAAGGGAAAGTACACCCTTGACAAACTAAATCCGAAAGGATATTTGGGTCTATAAGTTGAACAAGGAATAACTCTATTCATATTGAATAAAGTACCAACTAATATCATTTGGGTGTGCGTGGGTTGACTGTTTCGTTCATATCAGTTCAATAAGAACAATTTTTTATTTTTTTAGTGACAAGCACAATAAGGTAGAACTATTATACAATTATAAGTATTCAAATTTTTAGAAGGAGGATAAGTTGTTTAATATAAAATTTAATAAATGGTACAGTTTGTTAGCTTCCTTATTTTACTTTATCTATGCTCATAAAACACATATATATGAGGGAGCAGGGCTTTTAGAGTATTTAAACTTAGTGGTGAACTTTGGAGTTGTTTTACTAATATCTATATGGTTGATAAGTAAGTCAGACGCGGAATATATTTTGAACTTTGTTATTTTGTTTGTATTTGTCCTCTATCTATTTGTATTACATTCTTTTGTAACTTACATTGATATTCCTTATTACATAACACAAGAGTATGTAGGAAATCCGTACGTGAATATGGAACGAATAAATTTAATACCTTTCAAAACCATTTACAGTAATTTATTTGGTGGAGTTGTTGCACTTGTAACAATAATACAAACAATAGGCAATTTACTTTTATTGTTGCCGTTGGCTTTTGCATTGTTATCTTTACAAATTTTAAACAACAAATATAAAGTTGGATTGGTTATTTTCTTAACAACAGTTTTAATCGAGATGTATCAGTTACTCGGTAATTTCATCGTTTCGGGATATATGTATTCTGAGGGAGGATCTCGTGCTATTGATATTGACGACATCTTATTGAATACAATGGGTGGATTAATTGGAATCGTGTTGTTTATCATTTATAAGAGGTTATTTTTTAATCAAGTTCTAGACAGAAAGAGCTTTACTTCAATTTAATCAATGCTCACCCTTCTTATTCAACAAACGGGTGCGATGCTTCAACAATGAAGGGTCGCTTTTTTCTTCAATGTGCAGGTTAGTTAAACAAGGGAAAAGAATATTGTTAATATATGTAAGATTAAGGGGTGGGAAATGTTTAAATCCGTTATTGATACAAATACCTACATATCAATTTTAGAACTAAGACACGCAAATGAATTATTTAATTTAATTGATGGAAGTCGTGAGAGTATAGGTGAATGGCTTGCTTTTCCTACATTCACTAAGGAAGTTCAAGACACTAAGACTTTTATTGAGAAATCTTTAAATCGATTTGCTTCCAACAACGGATACTGGGCTGGAATATGGCATAAAGGGAAAATTGCAGGTTCAATAGGTTATCTCTATTTAGATTGGAGTAATTACAAGACAGAGATTGGATATTGGTTAGGGAAAGATTTTGAAGGACTTGGGATAGCAACAAAAGCTTGTAACATATTTATTGAACACGCCTTTACAGAATTAAAACTAAACAAAGTGGAAATAAACGTAGCAACAAGTAACATAAAAAGTAAGGCTATTCCTAAGCGTTTGGGTTTCTCTAAAGAAGGGACTATAAGAAACTACGAATTTTTAAATGGTAGATACCTCGATAGGAATATATATGGGCTCTTGAAAGATGATTGGTTAAATAACATTAATTAATTTATCTTCTTCAACTAACGCGTACTTTAGTTCAACGGTCGATTCCTTGAAATCGGCTTTTTTTATGGATAAAAATTTCCTTAGCCTTGTAAATTCGCATTTTCCTAACGCTACCCCACATATAAAAGTAAGGAAACTTATGAGGAAAGGTAGTTAATTCGAAAAAAATTAGGATTTTTTTCTTAAATAAAAGGAATTTCTTTATGCACAGAGAATTGGTAATTGTTGTAAAAATACTAACAATTAATTCCAAAAGGGAGTGTATTGTATTGAACAAGAAATGGGCTAAAAGAAGTATGGTTTTTGTTTTAATGTTTTTGCTAATTGTTCCACAAGTAAGTTTTGGTTATAGTGGAAAAGAAAATGGTAAGGGAAAGGGAGAAGAAATAGTAGAAATAGAAAATGAAAATGAAAGTGTAGTATTAGGTGAGAGCGTTAAGGTTGAGGGTGAATTGTCAGAACCTGAAATGAGTATTATGGCAGCACATAAAGTAGTTAATGTTATTTCAGGACCTACTACAGTGAAAAAATTTGTTAGATATTTAACAGGTTCTTGGGCAAAAGCTAGCTCATATACATGGAGTAAGAGTAACTCTGCAAGTTCAACCCTTTCAGCTGATGTTGGTATAAGTTCAGGTGAGGTCTCAAGTTCAATTGGGGTATCAAATACAGTAACAACAACATATTCTGTTGCTATAACTATTCCTGCAGACAGCAGTAGATATAGCAAACTAGCTTTCTATAGTGATTATAATAAGAGATATGTTCGTGTAAGGTTATATAATACTCAAGGATTATTATATTCTGATAAATATGCTTATCATTATGCGCCACGTAAAGATACTTATTTACAGGTTGTATATCAATAAATTTTAAAAGAGGTAAATTCATGGTAAAAGTAAAAAAAATTTCAATCGGCCTGTTAATGTTTGTTGTTTGCGCGCTTTTAGTTTTATTTCTACTGCGTCAAAATGACAATACATATAGGGCGGAAAGTCATTATAGGGATGAAATAGAACTTAAATTTGCGAATAACTTCATTAGTTATATTATTAAGGATAAAGAAGTTATGTCATTCAATATTTTTGGTGTTCAGAATATTGAAAACAATGATTCTTCTCTTACAAATTTAATATCATCTGTTGAGTTTAACAACCCAAATATCAATATTGTTGATTACCAAGTGGATACCGGAATTGTATATGAAGGATATAAATTAGTTAATATTATTGTTAGTGCGGAAGTCTTAACAAATAATGTAGAAAAGGCGGATCAACTTTTAATTCAATTTAATAATGAGGATGTAAAAGCTTTTGATATTGGAAATATAATTGTTCAAAACGATATTCTTTATCAAAATCAACATTTAGAACCAAAAGGAAACTATACTGCAGGTTACCCATCTTTAAGTTTAGATGTTAATATTAAAAACAAAACGGCCAACAAAATTTCTCCATCTAAAATTTATGATCTTACGGAAAATATTTCTTATCAATTTGATAAGTCTTTCGAATTTCAACCAAATGGAGGAAGGCACATTCAAATTAATAATTTTACTATGAAAAGCAAAGAAACGCCTGATTTTATGACTATTACACCTATCCTTTTATATACTCTAGAAGGTGAAAGTTATCTTTATAATATGCCTGGTGTAATTTATGGTATTCTTGATTCCGACACTGACAAAATCAAAAAAATGATTGAATAACTGTACCATGAAAGATTGTTTACTTGAAAGCTAGGGACAAAGTTCTCTAGCTTTTTTAATTTATACCAAGTGAACAATTTGAAAATTGATAAGATCCCTTTGTTAATTACAAAAAAATTGCAATTTTTTGTATTTTCAAGAAGGGATTTGGATATTTATGGATTATAGATATATATTATATAAAATAAAATTAAGGAGAATTTATGAAAAAATCATCACTGGTTTACTTGATAATTTCTATTATTGTAGCATTTGCAATTTATTTTGTGGTCAGTACCCTTTACAAAGGCGATTATATTAGTGAAGAGTATTATTTTGAAGGCAATTCCGAAAATTGGAGTATATCAGCAGAAATAGTTGAAACAGGTGATGAAACATATTCACTCACTACAAATATAACCTACCTTGCTGAAGGAGAAGCTCCAGAAAGAGTGAAGTGGTTTCTTAAGGGTAATAGGTTTGGTACAGGTGGTGAAGAATCCCTATTTGAAGGTAGCATAGTTAAAAGGGATCAACTTAGAGATATGATAATTCGGAATAACGACAAAATTACATTTTCAATTGAGTGGAATAATCAGTCCGAAGATAATATTATTCTGACTCCAAAAACAGAGAAATAAAACTAAAAATCTGAGATTAAGAAGGAAAACTCCAAGAAGGCCTAGTCACAGGGTTGCTGCTCTAGTCTGTCAGATAATTTACATAAAATGTAATTTACCGACTAATTTATTCTGGCAACCCTAGTGCGCCTTGTCTAAATACCTATACAGCGTGGTTTTGCTGATTCCAGTCGCCTCTGTAATTTCCTTAATGGTGTAGTCCTTGCTCTTATACATTTTAACGGCTATTTCTACTTTATCTTCTTTCTTAGTAGGTCTACCGCCTTTCTTTCCTCTTGATCTTGCTGCTTGCAGACCAGCCTTTGTTCGTTCACTAATAATATCTCTTTCTAATTCAGCAATGCTGGCCATTGTACGAAAGAAAAACTTTCCCATTGCTGTTGAAGTATCGATACTATCAGTGATAGATACGAAATGTACGCCCATATCGTTAAATAATTCACTCAGTTCTATGAGATGCTTTGTAGAACGTGTAATACGGTCAAGTTTATATACAACAATTTTATCGTCACTTCGCAAAACTTTTAGAAGCTCTTCTAATTGAGGCCTATCTTTTCGGGTGCCAGTTAATTTTTCCTTATAAATCTTCTCAACTCCGAATTGTGTTAATGCATCTACTTGCATATCTAAATTTTGTACCTCTGTACTTACTCGTGCATAACCAAAAATCATGATTCATCACTACTAAAAGCTATTTATATGACTATTTTAGCACCAAAAACGATGTTTGTTAGTGGAAATGTTACTTTGTTTTTGGGAATGAGTTATGGTGCTCAAAATAGAGGCAAATAGTAGGCATTCTGCTCAAATCAGGCCCAGCCCCATAAATGTCCGTTTATGGGGCCAATCCTTTTATTTTTGTTGCGTAATCGGGACAAGATTGTTAGAAAGAAGAAAATATATTAACGTGTTGAAATTTTATTAAGCTAAACCAGCTAATAGTTTGTCAACATTTTTCAATAAAAAGATTAATAACATCATGATATACTAAAAATGCTCACGCCAAATAACCTTCCTCTATACTAAAATTGGAAGGTTTTGTTGTATTTAGTTAGATATAGTTATTAAGCTATATCTTGGAAGGTAGTTCTGCTTTTTAGTAAGGCGTAAATCCAATGTAAGAGCTTATTAACACATGCAATAACTGCTACTCTGAAGGGTTTTCCTTCTGCACGTTTCTTATCGTAAAACTCTCTTAATCTTTTATTACGTGCAATTATCCCTTCAGTCGTTTTCTTCTTACGAGAATCACGAATACCACTTTGAACAGCCATATACAGGGCATGGCGGAGCCTACAAGAACCTCGTTTGGTAATCTGAAGCGGTAAACTTTCCAGAAGAGTAAACGCTAGGATCAACTCCAGCGAATGCAACTAGCTTTTTGGCATCATTAAACCGTTCTATCTCACCAACTTCGGAAATAATCGTGGCGGCGATTTTTTCTCCGATTCAAGGGATAGACTGGAGTATATGATATTCTTCAATTTCTTTAGCGAGGGCGTCTATTTCATTTCCAATCTTAGATAGATGCTCTTTGTATTGAAGAACAATATTGACTAACATCTCAAGATTAAAAATATGACTTTGATAAAGGTTATGTTGAAACGGGTTACCAAGAGCTGCTTCTCTTAACTTTTGTGCCTTTTCGATTGCCCATTTATCTGAACGACTCGTACATAGCGAACCAATTTTCTCAGCTAATTCTTTTTCACTCGCTTTTAAAACTGCCTCAGAAGTTGGGAATGCTAGTAGGGTAAGCAATGATACTTTCGAATACAAACTTCCAAATACACCTCTATACTCAAGAAATACCTGATCTAATAGGGAGTGAAGCTGTAACTTTGTTTTTGCTGATATTTCCGCAATACTCTCTTGTTGTCTAGTAAGATTTCGAAGGTTCAAGAGCTGAATACCACGTTTCTTATACGGCTCTAATTCTTCTTTATAATACAGCTCACAAAGGTGATAAGCATCAACTGCATCTGTTTTTACCTTTTGCAAACTTGAACTCTTTGCTCTGTGTGAGATAAGAGGATTGACAACAATATAAACATAATTTTGCTGCTCAAGGAATTGAATGACAGGAATATGATAGTGTCCAGTTGATTCTAAAACGACCGAAGGTTGATAACAACCAGCTGAACTCTCAACCTCTTTAAGGAACTCTAATAAACTACCTAAACCTTCAGTATTGTGTTTGATACTAAAGCTCTTACGATAAGGTTTGCCTTTATCTAAAAATGCTTGAATCTGACTTTCACCTTTTGATACATCCAGACCAATGACTGGATTCATACAATATCTCCTCCTAGAAATAAATACATCATTTGTCGGTAACCCCTAAAGCTTCTTGTAATGTCATAGGTTCGCTTGTTAAACGGGATCTCTTTGTCCCAAACAGCCTGAAACATGTTTATACAAGTAGGGGGTGAACAGTTTAGCTAACGGGATTGTTTCCCACGGGTGCGACGTTCTACCCCTACTACCGTTATCATAAGACCATATAAAAAAAATCTGGCTAACCTTATATTACGAACGGGTGCGTTTCTACAATAAGGTGGAGACGCTTTTTCTTATATTGAAGAACGGGGCAGTTTAGTTGAAGAAGGAAATTTATATTTTTTATAGAATTAATTCACATTTATAAGGGGGTTGTAATGAAAAAAATCGTACTTATTGGTTCTGGGGGTTCAGGAAAATCTACTTTGGCGAGGCAATTAGGAGAAAGGTTAAAAATAAAAGTTTATCATCTTGACGCATTATTCTGGAAGCCTAATTGGGTAGGTGTTCCTAAAGATGAACAAACTAAGGTTCAAAATGATTTAGTAAAAAAAGAAAGCTGGATACTTGATGGGAACTATGGTGGGACAATGGAATATAAGGCTGAATGCAGCTGATACAATAATCTTTCTTGATATTCCTAGAACAATTTGCTTGTATCGTGCATTTAAAATACGCTTTCTTACATCATGAGAAATTACATTCCAAACAGATCCATTGAATATAACGACAATCGAATCAGTAAATTTATTGCCCAATATGGCAAATGTGCGATATTAGGAGAAGAGTTAGGGATTCATGAATGGCATTGTCATCACATAAACCCTTATTATCTTTCGAAAGATGATAGTTATTCAAATTTGATTATTGTTCATAAAGCAATTCATCAATTAATTCAT
>DASQMK010000470.1:0-1876 GCA_035645575.1 Metabacillus sp. | reverse complement strand
AACAATCAAAGAGCGATTTTCGATTTATTATTTATCTCATTATTGCTACAATTCCGGCAGGTGTAATTGGTGTACTGTTCGACGATATCATTTCAGAGCACCTTAAGCATATCCGAGTTACTGCCATTACCCTAATTATTACCGGGCTCGCATTATGGATGATTCGCAACTTACGCGGTCGTAAAAACGATGGTGATCTAACAATAAAGGATGCTCTCATCGTTGGTTTTGCCCAAGCAGTAGCTCTAATTCCTGGTATTAGTCGTTCTGGTGCAACAATTGTTGCCGCTATGGCTCTAGGAATGAAGCAAGAAACAGCTTTAAGATTCTCATTCCTTTTATTTATCCCTGTAAGCTTTGGCGGGATGATTTTAAGCATCACTGACCTAATGAATGACCCTAATATGGATACACTACTCATTCCATATATTATTGCTTTTATTGCCTCACTCATTACCTCGTATTTTTCTTTAAAATGGTTTATGAATATTATGGCAAAAGGAAATTTAAAATATTTCTCTTTTTACTGTTTTATCGTTGGGATCTTAGTTTTCCTTTTTGCTTAATAACGGAACGCGGGGACAGGTTCCTCGTCCCATTGGGACAGGGAACCTGTCCCCGCGTCTCTTCTTATGAAAGTAATTTTTTTAGTAATGCCTTTTGAACATGAAGTCTGTTTTCTGCTTGTTCAAAAACAGCTGAGTGCTCACCGTCAATAATCGATGCTGTTACTTCCTCTTCACGATGAGCAGGTAAGCAGTGTAAGAAATGGTAATCATCTTTTGCATGCTGTACAAGTTGGTCATTTACTTGAAAATCTTTAAATGCAACCAAACGCTCTTGCTGTTCACTTTCCTGTCCCATGCTTGCCCATACATCTGTATAGACGATATCTGCATCTTTAACTGCCTCAATTGGATCATAAGTAATTGTAATCGTTGCACCTGTTTCTTCCGCAAGCTTTTGAGCTTTTGCTACAACCTCTGCATTCGGTTCATAGCCCTTTGGACATCCTAATGAGAAGTCCATTCCTACTTTAGCTGCTGCAATCATTAATGAATGTGCAACATTATTTCCATCTCCTAAGTATGCCGTTTTTACACCTTCAAACGTTTCTTTTAGACGATAAATAGTCTTTAAGTCGGCAAGTGCCTGACAAGGGTGGAAGAGATCTGTTAATCCATTGATTACAGGGATGCTTGCATGTTTAGCTAGTTCTTCAATTTTATCATGACCAAATGTACGAATCATAATAGCATCAACATAGCCAGACAATACCTTAGCTGTATCTGATACAGGTTCACCTCTACCTAATTGAAGATCTTGACTACTTAAAAATAGTGCATGACCACCTAATTGAAGCATTCCTGTTTCAAAAGATACACGTGTTCTTGTAGACGATTTTTCAAAAATCATTGCAAGTGTTTTCCCTTGTAGTACAGGTTGAATTGGATTTTCTTCTAATTCAAATGCTTCCTCTATTAAAGCAAGAATTTCATCTTTACTATAATCAAGAAGAGTTAAAAAATCACGTTTTTCAACAGCCGTTTTATTTTTTACATTTATACTCATTCTTATCACTACCTTCCTTAGCGCCCTAAACTATTTGTTTTTCACCAATGGTTTTAAGAACTCCTGTATTGAAGATACCTCATTATCTGCTGCAGTAATTGCTTCTAAACAGGCATAAAAAGTTGCAAGATTTGTAAATAAAAGCATGCCTTTTTCAATTGCTTGTTGACGAGCTAATTTTGCTTCATCACTGTCAATTAATGAGACGAAAATGCCTTTTTCTCCCTCGACCCATGTTTCAAAATGATCTGTTACAACGTCAAGTCCAGCTTCCTTCGTTGTTTTTTCCGCTTTTTCATCTTTC
>DASQMK010000469.1:0-13627 GCA_035645575.1 Metabacillus sp. | reverse complement strand
AGTAGAGATTCGAGCCATACATGATCACATTTGGCGAGAATATCAAGGTTTTAGCGTATTAATTGACAGGAAAATTAAAACTACATCCATCTTTAGTGACTTTTGGGGGAAATCGAGTTTAATGCTCCTAACTTATTTTCCTTTATTATTTTCGAATATGTTTTTTTAAGAAAGTTGATTATTTTCAACACGTTTTAGTCCCATTCCACTTCTTCTAACCATCCAATTAACTCATCTCTCGTTAATCCAAGATATTTTAAATTTGCAATAACCTAAGAAATTGTGGTTTAAGCTCATTCTCTATTCTTTCCTCTATTAAAATCATATCAATAGGTGCGACATAATAGCCTTTTCCTTTTATAGAATATAAATATCCTTGTTTTTCAAGTTCATGATATGACTTTTGTACTGTGTTTGGATTAACCCTAATTTCTTTTGATAATAATCTAATTGAAGGCATCTTCTCACCAGTTTTTATTGCCTTACCAAAAATTAGATCTTTTATTTTTTCAATTAGCTGCTCATATTTTGGATTTCTACTTTGTTCATCTAATTTAAACATATAACCCCTCATCTATCCTAGTTATCACTGTTTATTACAACGGTTATTTAATCTATAAATTTGAAATTAATGTTATCATTTTCTTTTATTTCAATTGTTCTAAAGTATAATTTCTAATTCTATACACATGTTCACAAAGAATTTCTATATCCTCATTATTATGGCTCGTTAATATAATGGTTTTCCCCTCTTCATTTAGATTTTTAAGTAGCTTTCTAATATTTTCTACACTATCAATATCTAAACCATTAAAGGGTTCATCAAGCAATAAAATCTCCTGATCTTCCATAATAGCCTGTGCGATTGCCAGTTTTTGTTTCATTCCAAGCGAATAATTCTTTACCTTCTGCTTTAAAGTATGGTGTAGTCCAACTTTTTCCATAGTATCTTCTATTTTTTCATCAGTGATTTTATTTTGAATATCTGCTAAATATCTCAAGTTCTCAAACCCTGTTTTGTCACCTAAGTAACCGGGCTTGTCGATAATAATCCCAAAGTTTTCTGGAAATCTTTTATTCTTTCCCAGCTCTTCTCCATTCACAAAAGCACTTCCCTGATCTGGAAAAACAAATCCACATATCATTTTAAAAAGTACCGATTTTCCAGAACCATTATGACCTACGATTCCATATATTTTTCCCTTTTCAAAAGACACTGATGTATTTTCAAATAATGTCAGACCTTTGTAAGACTTGCTTACATTTTTTAATTCTATTAGACTCATCATATTCACCTTTCTTTCTAAAATGTATAATCTTTCTTATTTAACAAAAGTAATAAAATGATGGTTTCGCCTACAATATAACCGGCCAATTTAACGGAAATGAAATATATTGAAATATTTTCAAGTATATATCCCATGCTGTTTAGTCCTACTGGTACTAAATTATATATTCTAAATCCCGGCAGCATAAAAATCGTTAATACTAAGAGAGCGATAAAGCTTTTTAATACATCCTTTGTAAATAAGGCAACGATTATAACAAGAAGTACATAAAATAAAAGCTGCAAAAATCCATTAATCATAAAATGATAAATAACTTGAAACCAGTTCTCAGGCAGAGTAAAAGCATACCCTATGAACATAGCTATTGATACTGTGACAGTAAATAAGGACAACAATAAGATAATGATTGATTTTAATATATTCGGAAACCAACTTAGAAACCACTTGTTCATTGATCGATATCTTATCATCGTATAAAAACTCATTTCTGATAGGTATCTTTGTAATAACAGTTGAACAAAATAAACGAAGCCGACATAGATAACCACATAATATGCAAAAGATAGTAGTGAAAACATTTCGTTTGTCGTTCCAATAAATGTACCTACAAAAATATCCCCTATTGAAAAATCCCCATTAACATATTTTTCAATGTTGAACCATATCCCTGTTAAACAAAGCACTATATAAATGAGTAGAGGATAATTTTTATATAAATATTGTTTAATTTCACTTCGATTTTGATCTATATTATTAGCAAATGTAATAGAAATAGCAAAAACGATTATCATAATCACAAACGGAGTGACAATATTATCAAATGTTGCTACCCCATGAAATAAACTTAAATAATTTGGGATAGAGAAGAGCGACAGTGAAGTTGGCAAAATTTTAAAACCAGCTATCCCAAATACAAACAATAACGCATTCAATATATGTAATATAGATTGTTTCTTATATACTGCATAGAGTATACATAATACTAGTTGAATAGTAATTAAAGTTAATAAGAACAGTGCCAATTGTAGTATCAAAGTAACAAACGGATTTGAAAATGCATTTGTAATGTATGAAGAATTTCATTACCTGATTCATTAATTATTCCAACATTGCTCCATTCCAAAGAAAAAGGCGTATTAATCGCAGTGATTACTATTGCTCCCACAAATATGCTAATAACAAAGATATTCATTATAAAAAGCTGCTTTAGTTTCGTTATAATCCACCTTTTATAAGAACCCAAACGAATAAGTTTTGTATAATCAAATGTTCGATTTATATAGATGGAAGATATGAATATGATCAATGGAAAAATATAATAGACTATTAAATAAACATCATTCAAAGGTATTAGAATATAATCCCAAAAGTTAGCAGTTACATGATGCCTGTCTTCTATATATCCCATCGACTTTCTATTGCTAAATGAGTATAGGATTATCGGAAATGCTGCAATTATCCATTTCCATGAAATAACATTTTCTTCAGCTATTCTCATATTAATCATTCCAAATAAACTCTTTTGATTTTATATAGATTATTAAGCCAACAATAGACAAAATTATTACAACAAACGGGATAAATACTGTCCAAATAGGTTGAGCAGTTATTGAAAATGGAAATACCGAAAATATAGGTGAGAACCTTTCAATACCTAATACCCCCGTTACAAAGTTCATAATAAACCACCATAAAAATGGAACCGACAAAGCTACAAACCTATTATTTACACAAATTGATAGTAAATAAGCTAAAGTTACATAAAGGACTCCATTAATGGCAACCCATAACGAGTAAACTACACCATATAGAAGTACTGATCTTTCAGCTAAAAATTCAAACGTTCCTACTGAAACTGGTTCATAAAATTTTGTTTCGTACTGTATAATATTCAAAAAAGGATCTATATATTGAATAAATAAAAATGGAACAAATATCATTAAAAAAGCTACAATGAACGTTATAATCCCATTTACTAATCCCTTTGCTAAAATATATTTTGTTAAGATGGTCCTGGGTTTTACATATAATAGAAAATTGTCTTTCCTTTCATTCGCATACGAGCCTGCATACAGAACCACTAACAATATTGGAAATAATAAAGAAATTGCTGAACTGCTAATAATTTGTGAATGAACCTCTATAGGTCTAAAAAAAAGATATGACCCATTTATAATCGGAGTTACTACAATAAGGGGTAAAAATATCAATATCATGCTTACAATAAAAAATTTTATAGACAACGCCTTTTTTAATTCAATCGATATCAAATGTCTCAACGAATCCACCTTCTTTTCTGGTAGTAATCATCATTTTTTCATCCTAAACAGAGTATATAAGACCATTCTTAATCTTAAATTTTGCTAACCTTAAGTTTCCCTTAATTTTTGAGCAATAAAAAAGATAACACCCATTCATGTTATCTTTTAATCCTACTTATAAGGTTATTCTAATTGTTGTACCACTGTTTAATTTACTTTCAACCGTTATATTACCATTATGCGCTTCTATAACTTCTTTGGCTATAGACATTCCTAAACCAGATCCTTTATGTTCCGATGTATTGGTCCCTCTATAATATCGGTTGAATAAATTTTCTAAATCTTCATCACTAATTCCTTTTCCATTATCTTTAATTTCTATAACTATTTTTTCCTTCTTATATAGGTTGACAATTACTTTCGCTTTCGTATTATTATGAATTAAAGCATTATATATCAGGTTTTCAATACACCTTTTCATCAGATTTTTATCAAAGCTATATTCGATAATCTCATTCTGTGTATTGAAGTGGATGACCCTGCCGGAATAATTTGGGTGATTTAATATTTCAATTACAATTTCTCTTAAGAATTTGGTAAAATTTTTTTTCGTTTTATTCAGTGTTAAGGCATTGTGCTTTAACTTTTCATTTAACCGTAGTTCTTCAATCATATCTTCCATATAGTTTGCTTTTTCTAAAATAATATTTGAATAATTCGTGATTTCCTCTTTGGATATATTGTAATCTGATTCTGATAAAATCTCTGAATATCCTTTAATTGATGAAAGTGGAGTTTTTAAATCATGGGAAATATTTGCAATCCATACTTCTCTCAACTTTTCCGTTTTTTCTCTTTCCTTAACACTTAACTTTAGATTTTCAGCTAACTTATTAAGACTGGCAAAAACTTTACTGTATATGCCTTTCTCTTCGTATTGAATCCAATATTTCTTCTCGGATAAAAGCTCTACTCCCTCGATAATTTGAACAATTGGATTCGTTAATTTACTTCCAAATATAAAACCCATCAATAAAAATACGAAAAAGGATATCAATAAAACCATTAAAGTAAATTTGATGATTAAAGTAATCGTACTAGAGTCATAATCAAATGTATGTTTACTTATTTCTGAACTTGGAAAACCAATAATATAATTAAGGTTATTATTAGTAGTAGATTTCGCAATAAATAGGGTGTAGCCATTTATTGTATTTGGATACATATGTGCGTGTACAATTTCTGCTGGCGCATAGTGATTAGGTGCATCTTCAGGCTTAAATAATTCATAGATCTCATTTCCATTTGAATCAAGTATTTGAATCCATCCATTTTTATCTTTTAATAGCTGTTGACCTTCTTTATTAACTGTCACACCACTATTTTTATTTTCAATATATAAATCAAATGACAATGTAAAGTTGGGTGGGTAATCAGAAACAACTTTATTTTTGGAAAAAACAAAGAAATACATGGATAAAAAGGTTAGCACCAAAATCAATAAGGTAGATATAATAATTACTCCCAAAAAGCTTAAAGTTATTTTCCGTCTCATTTTAAACACCTTTAAAAAACTTATAACCTAAACCCTTATAAGTAATAATATACTTTGGTGAGGATGGGTTATCTTCGATTTTTTGCCTCAAATGTCGAATATGAACCATTAAAGCATTATCATGTCCTCCAAACTCACTTCCCCATATTTTTTCTATAATCAAATCTTTATTTAGAATTCTACCTGAGTTCCTAACCATAAATAACAATAGCTGATATTCCTTTGCTGTCAGTTCAATTATTTGTCCAGATTTTTTCACTTCTGCACTATTTCCATCTATTTCGATGTCATTAAATTTGATGATTTCTTTTTCGGCATCATCATCGGCATTACTTTTTCCTGAACTTTTCATTTGTTCAAGTCTTCGAAGCTGAGCTTTGATTCTAAATGCAACCTCTTTTGGACTAAAGGGTTTTGTAACGTAATCATCTCCCCCTATGCCTAAGCCTAATAACTTATCTACATCATCTGACTTAGCAGACAGGAATATAATTGGTGCTAATGTAAACTCTCTAAATCTTTGGCATACCTCAAACCCATCTTTATCTGGAAGCATAATATCAAGAACAATAACATCTGGTTCTATTTCTTTGCACATTTTTATTGCTTCATTTCCATTTACAGCCTTATAAATCTTTTTGAAGCCTTCTTTAATTAGCACTGTTTCCAACAAATTTAAAATTTCTTTTTCATCATCTATTAATAAAATTTTCCTTTTGTCTAAATCAACTGAATAAAAATTTAACACAAATATCCATCCTTTTGGTAATTCTATAACTATATTAATTTGTGAAGTAAATATTTAGCTCTATTTCGAATTCCTTTTGAGCTATGTTTTGCCTTGATAACCGTAATATTTTCGTTCTCAATACTCTTTATTAAGTTACTTGTCCATGTACCATTTTGATTTACAAGGTTTATCAAAAGTCTATAATAAACAGAACTCCAATTACAAATATTGTGAGAAGACAATATAAGAGTTGATAGAGATCGGTCGTCCCTTTCAACTTCTATAATATTAAATTGATTTCCATTACTCACAAATACTTCAGCAATGACATATCGTCTTTTCGTTACACCATCACTTAGCTTGTGGTAAATTTACGTTCCCTTATACCCTCTGGTAGCACATCGATAAATGCACGGATTGTTTGTACTTGTGGATGCTGTTCCATTACTTTCAACAAATTAATAAAATCTTGCAACTCACCTTGAGCTTGGATTTCGTGTAACATTTGATTCTCTAGCCCTCTTGCTAGTTTTTGACCTCCGGTGTCTGCTGTAGATCGAATTGAATCATTATTGCCATAGTATTCCTTTGTATTTTCATCCTCTCTCGTACGCTGCTTTAAGGAACTACTTTTAATTCGTTTGATTTTAGGCACTGATGTATATTCATGTTTCAATTGATTCATTTGTACAAGATCAAAGTCTTCTGTAGAGCCGTCGACTTGTTCATCTAATGCAAGGCCTTCTTCATCGTCCTTTTTATTAAGAGAACGATAAGTGTATTTCTTTGCCTCTTTGGATTTCTCTTGATCTTGTATTTCTGGATGCGAAATTGAAATATGTTGGTACGGAATATTTTTATTTTTCACATTAACAATTTGTAATACTGTACACGTGTTATTCTTCTCCTTCACACGAGCTGTTATTGTAATCGGTTGTGTAAAGCTCCATTCGAACTTCAAAGTCCTTTCCTGCAACCAAGTAAATGCTATATTTTCATAAGCTTGTCGTAGATCACGATTCGTCAGCAGCCACACCAATTGATAAATGAACGTTGTCTTTGTGTACTTCAATTCATATTGTGATGAAAAGCTAAGATGAATTTTATTAGGTTCTTATGTTTCTGTGAAGAACTGAGGAAATGAATTCGATTCAAACATGCGATATAACAGGAAGCCATTCGGAGCTAATATGCTACGCAATACTTCAATGACTGGTAAAATAACATTCTTGCCATCAAATGAGAATACGAAACTACGAGAAGTTGCAGGATCATTGTTACCTAGAATTCTCCAGGGTTTCTCATAATACTTCACTCCGTTAGGATAAATGGTTATGTCTATTTCTCGAACTCCTTGACGTGGATAGCTTGTTGTAATAATACCATCCGTATAAAAGTGTTGGATAGCTAAGCAAGGTAAAGTTCCCCAATCCATTAGAATTTTTTCTGTTTGCCCATACGCACGAAAATAAGCATGTATCATGATTTTATTATCTTGTCGAAAGAGTTCTCCAATCCAAATTAATTCGGCTTTTTCTTTTTTTGCAAATGGCCAAAAAATTTTAACCTGTTGTTTGCTCATAACTGTCCACTTCCTGTTTTGTTCGTATATACACTTCTAAATGAGGTTTTATTTCTAGAAAGTGATGTGACTTCACTGCACCAATACGTTGTACTTTCCATAGCAATACAGGCTCTTTATTCTGCAACATACGGTCAATAATTTTACTGCAGCGTCGAATCTGAAATTGTTGTGTAGATTCCATAATTTTATTTAGATATCTTTCAGTTTGTGGCAGCTTACCAAGATGTTTCTCCAAATTCGATAAGATTCCTAGACGTTTCCCAATAATCGACATCGTATACGAACAGGCTTATCTAGTTCAATTAATTCTTTGTAAAGCTGTTTCACTTCAGAAAGATACTTTAGATCACCTACGTCCCAATCGACAATTGATTTTGGCTTCTCTTTCGCCTGAATCATAGGCAGCTGTTCAAGCAGCCATTCTTGATCATGACGATACAAATACATATATTCTTTTGGGAAACACTGACGAATTTGTGTTCTTGAATAACTTGGATATTGCTGTAATCCTTTTAATAATTGTTTTCGATATATATGTAACATAGGAGGAAAAACTTCTTCAGGTAATTTTTCCAATTTCGCAACTGAGGTAAGATGCCTTTTAACTGTTTTCGAATCCACGCCAAGCATTCTAGCTAATGCTCTTGTACTGTAAGTCCCTTCAATTGCTAATTCATGTAATTTATCCTTCCAGACATCTCCAAACGCTTTTGTACGCCCAATACGATATTTATCTTCAGATAATCTATCAGGCCCCGTTCTAGCGTAAATAAAGCCACAAGAGCATTCAAATGTCCAATAGTGCATTTGATTTAAAATCTCTTGTAACATTTACTTCTTGGATCACGTATTCCTTATAATGATTAGCTTCTTTATTTAAACAAGGCCATGGACCACTACCGAAAGGACCTGTGTCAGCTTCAATTTGTAAAAAGGACTCTACATCTTGTTTCTAAGAAATAAAGCATAAGCAAATGACGGAAAGGATGTGCATGACGTTTTAGATTGCGTGTAATGACCTTTAGCCAATTGTACTCATCATCAACATCGATTGCTGATTCATACTTAACTAAAAATCCTTTTGGGAACTTTGATTGAAATGCTTTGTATAACTCATTTTGCCGAATTCGATTAGAAGTTGTTATTAAATTACGCTCACGTAAAAGAACACGATATTTAAGATTAATAGATTCTCTTGAAAAATGATGTATTGGGACTTGTAGCAGTTGATAAGCCTTCTTTGCCAAAGCAATTTGAATAGCTACAAACTCTTTTGGTTCAACTTCTTGAATTATCGATAAGTTCATTAGTTTTTTATCAAATCGAATAAACTCAATTCTACTCTGCTTTGAAAAATCGATAGGATACTTCTTTAGTTTCTGTTCATGATGTGCACAGAAATTAATCCCTTGTAGTTGATGTTCACGATGAATATAGGATTCTCCATGTTGTTCAATATCACTAGCTGCACATTCCGGACAATAATAGATTCCCTCCTTTTTACAAATACCTCCTGCGACCATTCCAAGTCTTGTATAAAGTCCTTTTCCATCTCTTTGGACATCTTGCAGAAGTTCTTCCTTGCGTTGTTTGGAAAGAAACGGTGCATAGTAAGGGTAAATCGTATGCATAGCTACTAGGCTTTCAACAGAATAGTTGGATCCTAATTGCCCAGCTAGTACAGAAAAATGGTTGCCGATCTCTACACTTGGTATAACAGAACGATTTTGAAATACTTCTTCCAACGTATCTTTACAATCAATATTCCCACTGTAAAAGTGATAGCGTGCGACCGCCGAGTAAATCAATTCATCTGGATATGGATCAGTAAAGAATGGCAGCATGTGATTCCCTCCTAATAGAATTCCTCCAAAGGATTTTTAATGTATCCATTTGCTTTTAATAATTCATAGGGGTGTTGCTTTTTGTCTAACGCCTGCTTTCTTAGCTTTAGCAATGGTAGAATCTCTGCATTTTTTGCTTTTGCCTTTGCTTTTTGATCTTTCTTTTGTTGATTTAATGCAATTGCCTGCTGAATCACATCTGATTTAAGTTGATGAAATTCAGTATCAAGTGGATTTTCCTCAACTATTTTTTGTGCGAGCTTTTTAATATCGTTTTCTTTCAAACTATCAAAAATACCAAGGGATGCTACTTCAACACTTAAGTTCCCAATCATGTCTTGACGTTTATACTCGATTGTATTTTGGCACTCTATAAATGCTTCTTGAATACGTCCTGTCATTTCAGTATTTCGCTTGTGATTCAGCATGACTTCATCCAAGTTAATCATAATATCTTCATATTTCATCATATCGGCAAAATTGTTTGTCCGAATAGCTGTCATCATTGGTTGAATCGTTTGCATATCTTCCCTAGCAGTCTTTTTTAATACTTGTGGTGTAATGATTTCAGCCGGGTTGTCCTCATCAAATAATACTCGTTCTTGTGCTAGAATAAATAGATTCACGGCAACAGCAGTAATTCCTTGGCATTCATAATAAAATGCCTTCTTTGTCTCCTCTGTAAGCTCAGAATGGTTTTTTAAATACTGTAATTCCCAAAGTGTCTCTAGGAAAACTCCCACTCTTCGCTATTTTCGTCCATACGATCCCAAATAATAGCTCCATCACTTGCTGCCCGTCTTGCCTGTCTGAAGTTTCCTTTGAATTTTTTTTGTGCTTTAGAAGTGCCGATTAAAACTGTAGGAATGCCAACTGTATTAGACAGTGTTACAAAAAAATTCAGCATTTCTTCCTGTTCATTTTTAGAATGTAGTAAGTGCTGGATTTCATCAATTACTAGAACACCGATGCCGTACATACTTGCTAACGATGTCATGTGCAATAACATTGTCGATGTCACACGGTTCAAATAACCGTACTTTTCTAAATATCGAGTGCCTAATAAATCATCAATTGCTTTGAAAAAGCTTTTGCAAAGTGTAGATAAACTTCCATCATACGGGCAGTCAATTTTAAGCCAAACAATTTGAGTTTGATTAAACGGTTGTCCTTTGTATTCTTCATGCTTGATTACTTGTGGATACATAAGCAAAAGGCCTTCAATTGCTGTTGTTTTACCAATTCCGGAAATACCGATAATAGATAAGCTGTCGGCGGTCGAACGAATATAATTTAGACGTTCATCTATATATTTATGAGCTGTTTCCTCTTCTTCACGCAATTCATGCAACACCCGAACACGCTCTAGAAATGTTCTATCTAATGGCTTTCGCGCCAAGTAACCTCTCCGAATCAATGTAGACAATCGACGTTCTACCTCGAAATGAATCGGTAACGGCTGGATAAAATTCCTTACACGTTTTAAGACGTGATAACGAATATTCGTTTCACTTAACTTATCTTGATTACTAATTCGTGGGGTTACCATAAATCGCTCTAGCACATTATCCTCATTAAATATGGGTGGAAGAGCTTCGATGAAAGGATTATTGGTATATTCATTTAAAAGATGCTCCTTATGGTTTGAATATTCAGTTAAATAAAAGTAATTTTTTCCAAATCCGATAGGAATTCATGCTGTCTGTTTGTTTTTATTCCTTTTAAACGAGTGGAGCGACCCTTTGAAGATACATCTTAAATCGTCAACCAAGGTTTATAATCTACTCCTATACCGGTGCCTCGACCCTGTTTAATCCACTGTTCAATTTCAGATGTTTTTTTTCTTTTCGACATAAAAACACCCCTTTAGATAATCATTCCAAAGGGGTAAAACGGTGCAACTTTTTTATAAACGGTACGACTTTATTTCAAATCCACACAATTTTCCAAAGTATGTTTCTAATTATTCAACTGTCACACTCTTTGCCAAGTTACGTGGCTTATCAACATCACAACCACGATGTAATGCTGCATAGTAAGAGATCAACTGTAATGGCACTACCGCAACTAATGGTGCTAGCTCTTCATGAATGCTTGGAAGAACAAAACGATCGTCTTCTTCTTCAAGACCTTTCATTGAGATGATACATGGGTTAGCTCCACGAGCAACAACCTCTTTTACATTACCACGAATGCTTAGGTTTACATGTTCTTGTGTTGCTAAAGCGATAATTGGTGTACCGTTCTCGATAAGAGCGATTGTACCGTGCTTTAACTCTCCACCTGCAAATCCTTCCGCTTGGATGTAAGAGATTTCTTTAAGCTTTAATGCACCTTCTAAGCCTACATAGTAGTCTACAGAGCGGCCGATAAAGAATGCATTACGTGTTGTTGCAAAGAATTCCTTTGCGATTGCTTCCATTTCTTCTTTTTGATCACAAAGAACTTCCATAGCATTAGCTACAATGCCTAGTTCTTTTGTTAAATCAAATTCTAAAGTACGGCCTTTTGCTTCCGCTGCAACAGCTGCAAGGATAGATAGAACAGCTAATTGTGCAGTATAAGCTTTAGTAGACGCTACAGCAATTTCAGGACCTGCATGTAAGAGAAGTGTATAGTCTGCTTCACGAGATAGTGTCGATCCTGGTACATTTGTAATCGTTAATGCTTTATGACCTAGTTCTTTAATTTGAACTAATACTGAACGGCTATCCGCTGTTTCTCCACTTTGCGAGATGAAAATAAAGAGTGGATTTGGCGATAGCAATGGCATATTATATGAGAACTCACTTGCAATATGCACTTCTACAGGAATCTTCGCCCAGTTTTCGATGAACTGTTTTCCAATTAATCCTGCATGGTAGCTAGTACCCGCTGCAATGATATAAATACGATCAGCACTATTTACTGCCTCGACGATATCAGCATCAACTGTAATGCCTCCATCCTCATTGCGATATTTTGCAATAATTTTTCTTGTTACTAATGGTTGTTCATCGATTTCTTTTAACATGTAGTGAGGATATGTGCCCTTTTCAATATCACTTGCATCAAGCTCTGCTTTGTAAGGAGCACGTTCAATTACATTACCTTCTAAATCTTTAATTGTCACAGTTTCGCGTTCAACGAAAACCATTTCTTTATCCATAATTTCCACGTATTGGTCTGTTACTTGAAGCATTGCCATCGCATCTGATGCAACAACATTGAAGCTTCCATCACCTAAACCAACTAGTAGTGGACTTTTATTTTTCGCAACATAAATCATATCAGGATTTTGCTCATCTAATAATGCAATTGCATATGAGCCTTTTAAGATTGATAACGTTTGACGGAACGCTTCCTCAACCTCTAATCCTTCTTTTACAAATTTCTCTATCACTTGAACGATGATTTCAGTATCTGTATCACTTTTTAAGTTAACATCTTGCAAATGCTCACGTTTTAAAATGGAATAGTTTTCAATTACACCATTGTGAACAAGTGTAAATCTTGATGATGTACTTTGATGTGGGTGTGCATTTACTTGGCTTGGAACACCGTGTGTTGCCCATCTTGTATGCCCAATCCCTGTTGAAGCTTCCACTTTTTCATCTACGATTTCACGTAATTTTGCAATACGTCCTTTTTCTTTAAAAATGTGAACCCCATCTTGATTCATTGCAGCAATTCCAGCAGAGTCATATCCACGATACTCTAATTTTTCAAGACCCTTTAATAAAATTTCCTTTGAGTCCTGTTGACCAATATAACCTACAATTCCGCACATACTTTTTTCCTCCCATAGTGTGAAACTAGGGACAGGAGCCAATAATACTTTATGGAGACATCACTGTCCCCTCACACATGTTTTTATTTTTTTGGAAGGCTATACTTTTCCCTTTGTTCAAAAAGTTACCTCTTTGGTTTAAGGAAAAGTTTACGGCTGTAACCATACCAGCCGGGAGGCATCCGCCGAAATTTCGATAACCTCCATCCTCGTCAACTAAGCTGTTAGACGTCCAAGCTTAGTTCAGGCGCTTTAGATGAATACAAAAAAATAAACTCCTATTACTCCTTCCTTTTAGTATAGGTAAAACAACAAAATTAATGATACACCAGATGAAAATAAATCGTCAATCAATTTTTTACCATTCTACCTTTCAAAATGAATGGTACACGTTATTTATATGAAGCTTACGCTTTACATGTTAACAACAGTTACCCTATTTAGAAACCTTGTTAGGAACAAAAGCGCAAGCGCCTTGGTCAGCCTAGGGCAAATAAGATGATTTAGAATAGAAGGCGTCCTTTGCCTTCAATTCTATATTAGCTTATGACCTCGAGGGGCTAGGCGCTGGAGCTGGATGTCGAAGTAGTTATC
>DASQMK010000468.1:0-2482 GCA_035645575.1 Metabacillus sp. | reverse complement strand
AATCATATTCTAGCAGAAATTGATGTGTATTGGATAAAAAAAGCTGGTATGGATCCTTTGGAATATATCGCTCCCTATGCAAATCGTATGCCGATAATCCATTTGAAGGATATGACAAAGGATGACCGTCGAACATTTGCAGAAGTAGGAACAGGTGTTATTGACTTTATTCCAATTCTACAATGGGGAGAGGCAAATGGAATCGAGTGGTATGCGGTTGAACAGGATATTTGTGAAAGACCGCCATTAGAAAGCTTAGAAATGAGCTTGAGATACTTACGGAAAATTGCTGAAAAAATAAAATGATTGTATTTGAGGTGAGGTAAATGACGTTGATTAAAGTAGGTGTTATTGGCATTGGAAATATGGGGACATCACACGCAAAGCTTTTAGCAGATGGGAAAATTGAAGGAGCCATTCTTTCGGCAATCTGTGATCCAAATCAAGATCAGCTTGATGCAATATCAAATTACGCATCATCCAAGGTAAAGACTTTTCTTGATGAAGATACATTTTTAAATGAATCTGGTATAGATGCCATCCTTATTTCAACACCGCATTATGATCATCCGAAACTAGCAATAAAGGCATTTGCCAAAGGGATGCATGTCTTAATTGAAAAACCAGCAGGAGTATATACCAAAGATGTAGCAGAGATGAACATTGCAGCAAAGGAAAGCGGAAAAGTTTTTAGTATTATGTATAATCAACGGACAAATCCGATTTATCAAAAATTGCGTAGTCTTATTCAGGCTGGTGAATTAGGTGAGATTAAACGTACGAATTGGATTATCACAGATTGGTATCGCTCTCAAAGCTATTATGACTCAAGCCAGTGGCGAGCAACTTGGCAAGGAGAAGGAGGGGGAGTGTTATTAAATCAGGCACCACACCAGCTAGACTTATGGCAGTGGACAACAGGGCTGATGCCAAAGCGAGTCCATGCTTTTTGCCATAATGGAAAATACCATGATATTGAAGTTGAGGATGATATTACTTCATACGTAGAATATGAAAATGGTGCAACTGGTGTATTCATTACATCAACAGGTGAAGCACCTGGCACAAATCGTTTTGAAATTGCCGGTGATCGAGGGAAAATGGTTGTTGAAAATAATAAACTAACCTTTTATCGCCTTACCCAATCAGAACGTGAATTTAACGCAACTTATAAAGGTGGTTTTGGAAGTCCGGAATGTTGGACAATTGATTTGCCTATAGAGGGGGAAGGGACAGGTCACCAAGGAATTATTCAAAACTGGATTGATTCGATTACAAAAGGAATCCCATTATTAGCACCTGGTGAAGAAGGAATTAAAGGCCTTGAAATTTCAAATGCGATCTATTTATCTTCATGGTTAAATAAGCCGGTTGAATTGCCAATTGATACTGAGCTTTTTTATGAAAAGCTGCAAGAAAAAATTAACCAATCTACTTTTCAAAAAAAGAACGTAACGAAAATGAATTTAGATGTGACAGGTACACATTAAAGGAGGAGAATGATTAATGTCAAAGGATGGTATGAACTATGCTCCAAAAGGAAAACCAAATCCTGTAGTGGAAAAAGGAGAATTTCAGTTTGCAGCAGCCTGCCTTGATCATGGACATATTTATGGAATGTGCAATGGCTTATTAGAAGCAGGTGGCACGCTGAAATGGGTTTATGATCCTGACCCTCAAAAAGTAGCCCAGTTTGTTAAAGCATTTCCAGAAGTCATTCCTGCTGAGTCTTTAGAGCAAATTTTATTTGATCCAGAAGTTAAGCTTGTAGCAGGAGCTGCCATTCCCTCAAAACGCAGTGAGCTAGGAATTCAAGTGATGAAAGCAGGTAAGGATTATTTTACCGATAAGGCACCCTTTACTTCGATGAAACAATTAGAAGAAGCAAAGGAAGTGGTAAAGCAAACAAGACAGAAGTACATGGTGTATTATAGTGAGCGTCTCCATGTTGAAGGAGCTGTTTTTGCTGGTGAGCTAATTGAGAGCGGTGCCATCGGTCGTGTTATCCAAGTTACTGGATTTGGCCCACATCGTTTAAATGCACCAAGCAGGCCGGAGTGGTTTTTTAAGAAAGAGCAATACGGTGGTATTTTATGTGATATAGGCAGTCATCAGATTGAACAATTTTTATTTTATGCTGGCTGTAAGGATGCAGAAGTATTGCATAGTAAAATAGCAAACTATCATCATGGAGATTATCCTGAGTTAGATGATTATGGAGATGCAACACTGGTTGGAGATAATGGTGCAACGAATTACTTCCGTGTTGATTGGTTTACACCTGACGGGTTAAGTACATGGGGAGACGGAAGAACCTTTATTATTGGAACGGAAGGAACAATTGAAATTCGCAAATACGTTGATCTTGCAAGAGACCAAAAGGGAGATCACGTCTACTTAGTTAATAAAGACGGAGAACAGTATTTTAACGTTTCCGGTAAAGTAGGTTTTCCGTTCTTTGGGCAATTAATCCTTGATTGTA
>DASQMK010000467.1:0-5625 GCA_035645575.1 Metabacillus sp. | reverse complement strand
GCTTGAACTGTGGATAACTACTTCGACATCCAGCTCCAGCGCCTAGCCCCTCGAGGTCATAAGTTAATATAGAATTGAAGGCAAAGGACGCCTTCTATTCTAAATCATCTTATTTGCCCTAGGCTGACCAAGGCGCTTGCGTTTTTGTACTTTGAACATTAACCATGTGTTACCACCTTTCACCAAAAGTCTCTCTATTCTGTTATAAAAAAGTTGACAATATGTTCCTTTTTTAGATGATATTTAGGTGATACCCGATATAATTAATTCGTAAACATAAAGTGAAACTTCCATCAGTGGGGGGCTTCATCCCCCACAGATGGTTAGTTGAACAAATCGGACCTTTACGGGCAGTTATCCACCACCTACCTTCTTTGTAATCTCAAAAGCTTGAGGTGGGGGCTTACTGCCCGTTAAGAGTGGGATAAAAAATATTCAATTGAGGGGAAAAATCTTGAAAAAAGTGATGGTTATAGGAGTTTCAGCAGGTGCAGGTAAATCGACTTTTGCAAGAAAGCTATCGGAAATTCTTCAAATAGGTGTGTATCACCTTGATACAATGTTTTGGGAGCCTGGATGGGTTGAAGCATCGTTTGAAGATTTTAGGTCCAGACAGCATGAGATCATCAACAATCATCATGAATGGATTATTGAAGGGAATTATCGTAATACTTTTGATATGAGAGTAGAAGCGGCAGATACAATAATTTATTTAGAGAAGCCTTTATCTGTTTGTTTATATCGAGTACTAAAACGCTGGCTAACGTATATTGGAAAGGATCGACCAGACCGTGCACTTGGATGTGACGAAAAAATAGATGCTGCTTTCATCAAATTTATATTAAAAACCTATTTTCAACGTAAGAAAAGGATGAGGCAACAACTTCAAAAGTTAAAATCTAGTAAACAAGTGTTCATACTTACAACTGATAAGGAGATTGAGTTCTTTTTGAAAAGCTTATCGAAATAAGATTATTTCTGGGGAAATATGACGAATTAATGATTCGTATATTACTGCGAGAGAAAATTAGCTATACTATAGATTAGGTATTGATGATGAAATGAATACTAGTTTAAATAGCGAATACTTTAAGGAAGTTAAAGGAGATTAACATACATGTCAGAAATAAATTTTTTACAAGAGGTAGCACCTTTTATACAACATAACTGGGAAAATGCAAATTTTCAAGAGCCGACTGCGATCCAACTAAAGGCAATCCCGCCAATTTTAGAGGGAAAAGATGTTATTGCTGAATCCCCAACAGGAACAGGGAAAACGTTGGCGTATGTTTTGCCGTTATTAAATAAGATCGATGTTAGCCGAAAATCAGCTCAGATCGTCATTTTAGCTCCTTCAAGAGAGCTTGTTATGCAAATATTTGAGGTAGTGAAAAAATGGTCTGAAGGCAGTAATATCACAAGCGCGTCTTTTATTGGAGGAGCGAACATTAAAAGACAAGTAGAAAAGCTAAAGAAAAGTCCTCAGGTCATCCTAGGAACACCTGGAAGGATACAAGAGTTAATAAAAATGAAGAAGTTAAAAATGCATGGAGTAAAGGCCATTGTTTTAGATGAGGGAGATCAACTACTAACTCCAGAGCATAAAAAGACAATACAAGAGATCATTAAATCAACATTAAACGAACGCCAAGTTGTCTTGTTCTCTGCTACTTCAAATGAAAGCACAGAATCTCGAGCAAGAGATCTTATGAAAAAGAATCCGGAAATCATTAAGGTTAGCCGAGACGAAATTCCAGTTGGTCAAGTAGACCATGTGTATGTCGTTTGTGAGCAAAGAGAAAAAGCGCAAATGCTTGAAAGATTAGTGAAAAATATTCCAATGAAAGCCTTAGGGTTTGTTAAAGATATCGGAAACTTAAATGTGCTAGGAGAAAAGCTAGAATATAATGGAGTGGATGTTCACCTATTACATAGTGATACAAAGAAAGAAGAACGAGAAGCTGCACTAAAAAGTCTTCGATCAGAAAAACAAGGCCTACTACTTGCAACAGACGTTGCTGCGAGAGGTTTAGATATTCAAGAACTATCTCATGTGATTCACTTTGACCTCCCGGCAAACAGCTCCCAATATGTACATCGATCAGGAAGAACAGGGCGACAAGGAGCAACAGGAACAGTTATTTCGATCGTAACGGAGCGAGAAGAAAGAGAATTGAAGAAGCTAGCAAAAGAGTTAGACATTACACTTGTGAAAAATGAATTATATAGAGGAGAATTAGTTGAGAGATAAAAAAAGGACCCGCAATGGTCCTTTTTTTGCTGCTTAGGAATTTTTAAAATTCTTGTACTGTGGATAAGTGCTCGGCATCCAGCTCCGAAGCACAGGAAGTGCAAGTGCAGTCGTTGCAACAGGACGTTGCGCTTTTGTTCTGTGATCTTTATGAAAAAGCAAAGCACGCCACTCTAAATGAGCAACGTACTTTTTGTCTCATGGGTGTAGGCTCTGTGATGTAATAATAATTTATGTTTTGTGAGAGATTGTTATACATCTTTTTTTACAAGGTAAGAAAGTATAAAATTTTGTACTTAGTTTTAGTGTCTAGCTCCAGGCGCCATCGGCTCGAGGTCATAAGGCGAGTAGAAATTGAAGGTAAAGAACACCTTCTATTCCTACTCGTCTTATGATTGTCGCCGGATGCTTAGCGCCTTGCGCTTTTCAATTAATCATCTAATTCCATTCGGATATATTTTCTTGTGTTTGGTCCGTATATCCCATCGGTAGCGAGAGCTGCATACATGGACTGAAATCTTCTTACAGCATCTTCTGTACGAGGACCGTAAATGCTATCTACAGTACCTGGATTAAAGTTTATTTGCTTAAGAGCTCTTTGCAATTGTCGGACACCTTCACCTTGATCTCCTCGCCTTAAGATACCAGTTGGAAGAGGAAAGTCTGGTGCGGAAACTCTTTGTTGGTTCACTTGCTGTAATTTTGTTAAAGTCACTTGACCAACTAAGCCATCTACTGCTAAATGATGATCTCTTTGGAACCTCATAACAGCATTCTCTGTTTCTTCTCCAAACACTCCATCTGCACCATAGCGAGGTAATCTGTATCCTGCTTTAATGAGTTGCTGTTGAATATCTCGAACAAAAGGACCTGAGGCACCTTCTCCAATTGGTAATCTCACAGTTCTTCCTTTTACGACTCGATCTGGTGCTGGAGCAGTCTGGGGATTTTTGCTTGGCTGACTTGGAGGTGCGGCTCTATTAAAGTTCCGAAGAGCTTCAGCGACATCATCAATAAACATGGTCCAGGAAATGCCGTTTGTTCTCAATATTCCGATCGGATCGGTTCTTCTAGAAGGATCAAGAGTGGCGTGTGCAACAATGTCTGATTTCGGATTAAGATTAAATCTGTCACATAAATAGGCATGGTACCAAACGTATCGATCATATGCTGCTTGAAAATTTATTCTGCCACCGTGACATAATTCAACACCGATAGCAGCGCTATTTGCATTAGCCCCATAAAGTCTATTATCCGCTGTAACATTTGAACGGACATGATATGCAACCTCGTTTAAGGGGATTATCTCTAAAATATATTTATCATCAATAAAGGTGTGTGCAGAAGCTGATGGTTGTTGAGTATCAAAATAATTACGATTTCCATAAGCTGTAGAGCCTGGATTTCCAGTGTCATGACTTACAATAAAACGTACAGTACTAATCCGTTGCCCTGGGCGAGAATTTCCGGTACGAATATAATCTTGTGTAATCTCATAAGCCAACTATTTAACACCCCTGTCTATATTGATTACAACGTAATTCATTGCATTATATGTTATTCAAAAGGAAATGTTAACTTCGAAAAGTTATACACAGTTTCCACAGTATAAACAGGGAATGATAATAAGACGATTTCTTAAGTGTGTGGTTAATTTTATTCCTCTTTTTAAAGATATTAACAAGTTTATCCACATTATCCACAATCTTATTGTTGACTTACCCACAATATTATCCACAAAAAAAGGAAGTGGGATTGTCCACTTCCATTCTTACTATAAATTGCTATTGCGATTTGTGCTTTGGCGTTGATTAGCTGCATTTGCTCTAGCTTGAGCTTCTAAATCAGCCTGATCAGCTAATTCTCTTGAAAATTCCTCATCAACACCGTCACGTTTTAAGTTCTTAGGTGTTTGTGGAAGAGTTGTTGAGTTCTTATCACGTGCTTTGTGGTTATGTTGATGACCTCTGCCCATGAAAAAAGCCCCCCTTAAAAAGTTTGAACTTCTAGTTCAAACTTAGGATGGCTTTTTTTCATCATTTCATGTTGGAAGTTAGTGACTATTTTTACTTATGTATCCACCAGCACGATCAGCATTTTTGAATTCTCTAGAATATGTCACTTCTTGCATACTAGAAAGAGTGCTTTTTGACTTATCTCGTTTTTTCTTATCTGCCATCATGATCATCCTTCCAAAATATAGTATTCAACTTCTATTTTTGACAATGGCATGTGGATTCATACAAATAGGATGAAAAAATGTATGTGGGTTTTGTTGGTTTTTGGCGATTAATGTCTAATAGTCGATATATTTAAAAAATCGTTGATATATTCTAAAAATCGTTGATATATCTTCAAAATCGCCGATAAATCCCCAGAACCCTAACAGCTCACAATTAAAAAAGTGGAATTCAATAGAATTCCACCTTCACACTTATTATTTAAGCCTCTTTTAGCTGCTGATCATTTTCTTCAGAAGCATTATGGTATTTGTAAATTGTATATTGGTCTCTAGTAATTTCAAACAAGTTAAAGATGTCTTCGCCATTATTAATTTGCTCCAGTAAGTTTGCTCTTGTTTCGTTTGCATTCACAACATAAGGCAATTTTTCCGCAGCTTTAGTGGAACGGACGTTTTGTTTACGGATTCGTAAAAAGATTGTTTCCATATCTAATTCATAGAATAGCTCATTGAAAAAAGCATCTTTTGCTAGCTTATTATAGCCTTTGCCATGATATGGCTTGCCTATCCAGGTGCCTAAAAAACCGGCTTTGTCTTGGATATCAAACAAACTAATTGTACCGATTGGAGATCCCCATTCGTCTAAAATGGTACGTGAAATCAATTCACCTCGTTCTTCAGCCTCAATCGTTTGTTTCGTTAAGAATAGGTATTCCTCAAAAGAAATTGCTTTATGACGCACAAATGGGAAGACATCAGGGTGAACCATGTGTTCATAAAGTGTATGACTATCATAAATATCACGTTTTTTTAGCATCTGGATCCCTCCAACCTGAGGGCAGACTCCACGTGATATGGTTGTCTCCACCCTCGAAATTTTTTATGTTACTTTACCTTCAAAAAATTTCGGGGTGGGAATCGAACCCACTAGAACCAGTAAAGCTGGTGGCGCACCATTTGCCTTCCCATTACTAGATTTAATTGTCTTATTTAAAGTTTTAGCATTGCTTCCATGAAGTATCATACGGCATTTTAAATGAAAAAGATACTCCTTTTTTGTCGAATTTAAAAATATTTTTTTTTATCTTAAAATAGCTGTTAAATTGTCTAATTTTCTGTCTGTCTGATAAAATATTCTGCTTGAAAAACCGAGTAAAACCCAATGTTTTAGTACGTTAAATCGAGATAGTTT
>DASQMK010000466.1:0-4600 GCA_035645575.1 Metabacillus sp. | reverse complement strand
AACCCGGGTGAATTTGCTTCAGGATGTTGTCATAGGAGTACCTCCAGCCCTTTTGCGCATCTACTTTCCAATCAACAAAAGCTAAAGACCAAAAGACAGATGTATAACCAAGCTCCTTTGCCCTTGAGAGTACTTTTTCACTAAAAATCCCCCGCGGTGGACGCAAATAACTCATTCCTTTTTGACCTGTTAATTCTTCAACTTTGAGTCGGACAGATTCCAGCTCTTTTTTAAACTCGACATCACTTTGTGTTGTTAAATCAGGATGGTACCAAGAGTGATTCCCGACAATATGCCCCTCATCAACCATTCGCTTTACTAAGTCGGGTTCAGAATTTAAATAATGTCCGGTTACAAAAAAGGTTGCTGGTACTTTGCGTTCTTTTAAAACATCCAATACTTTTTCTGTGTATCCATTTTCATATCCATTATCAAATGTTAAATAAATTTCCTTTTTTGAGGTATCTCCCAAATAAAAGGAACCATATTTCGCCAGGAGCTCATCTAATTCTTTGCCCGCTGAAGCAGGCTCGTGATTTTGGCTCCTTTTAAATCCCCAGTGGATTGGCTTATTTGAAACGGCTTGTACGGTATTCATTGATAAAAAAAGAAGACAAAAAAGAGTCAACAACATGGACCATTTTTTCATGAAAGTTCTCTCCTCATTTTACATAATTATTTATAGTGTTGTTAAAGAGAGGATTTCAATACTGAGAAAAAATTCCAGAACAAAAGCGCAAGCGCTCTGAACAGCCTCGGGCAAATAAGCCAATTTAGAATAGAAGGCGTTCTTTGCCTTCAATTCTAAATTGGCTTATGACCTCGAGGGGCTAGGCGCTGGAGCTAGATCCGAAGCGCTTATCCACAATCGATGCATTTTATAATTCCTAGGCAATAAACAAGGTCCCCTCTATTCTTCTTAAGGGGACCTTACGATTAGCTTGCGATCTCTTTATTTATTTTTTCTGGTCGGTCTTTCTTTTTAAATAATCGGTTAAAGCCATTTCCAATCGCATTGAATATACGATAAACAGCAGGTATAAGAACAAGGGTGATCAAGGTAGCAAACAGTAAGCCCGAAATGATAGCTGTTGCCATTGGGGCTTGGTAGTTACCTGATGTACCAGAAGCCATAGCAAGTGGCAGCATTCCCCCTACAGTTGTGAGTGTCGTCATAAAAATCGGGCGAATGCGATCTTTACCAGCCTCTATAATTGATTCGATCACACTATTTCCTTGTAATCGCAATTGATTCGTTCGATCAATAAGTAAAATTGCATTATTTAACACAATTCCAATTAACATGACAACCCCCATAGCTGACATCACACTAAGTTCACGCTGGGTAATGAATAGCCCAGCAATGACCCCAACAATTGTCATTGGGATAATCGACATGACAACAAGCGGATGTGCTAAATGATTAAACTGAACAGCCATGACAACATATACTAAGAAAATGGAGATAGCTAAAATCATGATCATATCCTGCATTAATTCCTGTTGCTCCTCAAGATCACCCCCAACAGAAACCTTGTATCCTGATGGCGTATTAAAATCATCAATCAATGATTGAACATCACGATTTATTGTTCCTAAGTCTGTGTCTTTAATATCCGCGGATACTGTGACAAAACGTTCTCCAGCAATATGTGAAATTTCATTAGGAGTGTCCACACTCTTCAGCTCAATGAAGTTTGATAAATTTTTCTCTCCATCATTTGTGGGAATTTTCGAATTCAGTAGTGATTCCTTATCAGTTGTATCTTCATTCCATTTCATCATAAGCGGAATATTTACTTCGTTAATCGTAACCTCACCAACCGGCATGTTTAAAAATACTTGTTCAATGAATTGTCTTACTTGTAATGGTGTAAGTCCTGCATCATTTATTGCATCCTCTTTTAACTCAATTACTTCTTCTACTGACGTACGTTCAATCGAATTCTTCACCCCAACAATGCCTTCAATCTTTTCTAATTCGCTCGAAAAGTCAGCTGCAATTTTTTGCAGGTCTTCAAAGTTTTCACCTTCAATAGTAACTTGAACTGGATAACCGCTACCACTAGAGGTTGCAGATTGTACCCCTTCTATCGGATATTCATCCTGCAGGTCACGTAACGCACTTAGGATCTCTTCATTTACTTCCTTTTGTTCCATGGTAATGTCGTCACCTTTTGTCATATTGATAATGCTATAAAACATTGAACCATTATCCATGACATAATTCTGTTCAACATCATCAATATTTGAAAGTACGTTATTCATTTGTTCAGCTATCTTCTCTTTATCCTCCAATGAGACACCTGTTTCTAAGTCTATAGCTAATTCTGAGTAACGATTAAATACATCTGGCATAATTGTCATTGGAATTTTAGGTACTAGTAAAAGAGAACCTGCAAACATAAGAAAGAAAAGGACAACCATAATAAAACTATTTCTTTTCTTCGTTACAACCCATTTTAATAAATGACTGTATCCCTTTAAAACAAAACCTTCCTTTTTGACCTTCGTTTTTCTAAGCTTTAAAAATTTTTCAGCAAGGCTTGGAATAAGCGTGAATGAAACAATTACTGAGCTAATTAAGGTAACCGAAACAACCACAGATAGTAAAATCATAAACTGTCCCATTTCTCCACCTAGCAATCCAATCGGTACAAATACAACGATTGTTGTTAGCATTGAGGCAAATACAGCTGTGGCCACTTCTTTTGTTCCTTTAATAACGGAAGCTAAAGGTTTTAAGCCCTGTTCTTTTTTTCTATAAATAGACTCTAATATAACAATAGAGGAATCCACCATCATCCCAATCCCTAAGCCTAACCCAATAAGCGTTAGCATGTTGAAGCTATAATCCAACACCCACATGGCCAAAAATGTTAGTAAAATTGAGGTTGGTATTGAGATCCCAACAATAATTGTTGCTCTTATGTTGCGTAAAAATAATAACAGGATGATAACTGCTATAACTCCACCAATCATAATGTTACTGGAAACACCATCAATGGAGTCCTGAACATAGTCCGCTTGAGCGACCATCTCATTTAGATCAAAACCTTTTACTAACCCTTCACTTCTTATTTCCTTTATTTCATTTCTTATTGCATCCGCCATTTCAATTTGTGTGACATCTGCAACACGGCCAATCTGGATAAATATAAAGTCCTTTGTGCCATTTTTCCAAACGAAGGAGGAATTCTCTAATGGCTGCAGGGACACATCAGCAATCTCTTTGAGCTCAATTGATTCTGTTTGACTGTTAACTTTCAAATTCTCAATATCTTCTATTGAATCTAATTTTGTATTCCAACGTAACATAGGTGCATCTTGCTCTTCACTGAATTCACCCAATGTTGCCTCAGTATTTGACTCTTGAATCATTGAACTAACTTGCGAGATATCTAAGCCTTTTTCCTGAACCTTTTCCCGATCAAATTCAATGACCATTTCATATTCCTGTATTCCAGCCAAGGATACATCTCTTACCTCTGGAAGCTCCTCTAACCGGGGCTTAAGAACATCCTCAGCAAAAGCTGTCATTTCATCCATATCCCCGCCCGAAATGTCCATAAAAAATTCATAAGTAGCACTTGTTCCGATTTGATCTGTCACAACATCTTTTACTCCAGAAATAGTTGATGTTGTTGACTGGACTGTTGATTCAATCTCTTTTGAAACCTCATCACCTCGTCCGGCCTCTATTGTTATTTGAAGACTGCTCCGTCCAACAGAACTAGTTGAACTAACTTCCTCTACACCATCAATGCCTTGTAAACTTTGTTCAAGTGGATTTGTTATAGTTCTTTCTACTTCAATTGCCGACATATCCCCTGCACTTACATCCACATATGCTCCATCAAATTCTATTGGAGGCATTAGTTCCTTATCCAATTTTAATAGAGAATAACTACCAACTATTAAAATTAAAACCGTCACCAAGCCTACCAGGATTTTTCGTTTAACAATAAAGTGAAGCAAAACTATCCCTCCTGTTATCTGGAACTTTTTTCCCGTTCATCATCATGCCAATAGTAGGATTAACACACCCAAGATTTGATTATAGCGCAATCTCGAGGGAAATTCTGCCTTTTTTACAGAAAATTAACAAAGTTTTTTAAAAAGAGAATGCGGCGGATTTTGTCGAAAAATGTCTAACCGAAGATAAATTTTAATAATCGAAGATATATTTCAAAAATCGTTGATAAATTTCTAAAATTGAAGATATATCAGAAAAATCGAAGATAAAATCCCAGAACAAAAGCGCAAGCGCCTTGAACAGCCTAGGGCAAATAAGACGCAAATGAATTGAAGACGTTCTTTGTCTTCAATTCATTTGTGGCTTATGACCTCGAGGGGCTAGGCGCTGGCAGTCTAAACCGCAACATCCTGTTGCAACGACTGCACTTGCACGTCCTGTGCTTCGGAGCTGGATGCCGCGCGTTTATCCTCAGTACAAGAATTATATAATTTCCATAAAAAAGGTGATATGAGTGCTTTAAACACTCATATCACCTTTTATCCCACTCTTAACGGGCAGTAAGACCCTCACCTCAAGCTTCTGAGTTTATAAAGAAGGTAGGTGGAGGGTAACTGCACGTAA
>DASQMK010000465.1:0-3761 GCA_035645575.1 Metabacillus sp. | reverse complement strand
GACAAGTATTGATCAATCTAAAGCAGCAGCTTGACGTTCTTCAGTATAAAATGGATGAGATCCCTAAATTATTAACTGAATGTACTGTCACCATTCCTAATTTAGTTAATGAATTAAAAGATGGCTATAAAGAGATGATGCAGGCTGGATATTACTTAGAACATATTCAGCTGGATGCTGAACTTGACAAAATAAATGAAAACTTAGAAAAGTTTCAAGGGAAAATTGAGGAAGCAGACCTTGATGATGTTCAGGAAGGGCTTCAACTTATCCAAGAATCTGTCGACCAATTATATGATCTTTTAGAAAAAGAGGTCGAGGCAAACCAATTTGTAAAACAAAAGACAGATCAAATTAATGGTAAGCTGGATAAGCTATCCGAACAGAAGATAGCTACGATCGAAGAAACAAATCTTGTTAAGCAAAGCTATCAATTATCAGAAACTGAGCTTGATAAGCAAAAGCTAATTGAAAAGCGTATTACACAGGTAGAAAAGAAATTTGCTCAAATTCAACAAAATCTTTTAGATGATCAAATTGCTCATTCAATCGTCAAGGAAGAACTTGAAGAAATTGAAAAGCAAATCTCGGAACTACTTGATGAACACAACCAGTATCGAGAAATGCTTCAAACACTTAGAAGAGATGAGCTTGAAGCACGAGAGAAATTAGTTTCGTTGAAACGAATGCTTTTAGAAACAACAAGATCTGTTCAACAAAGCAATATTCCAGGACTACCTGAGGAATTTGTTCAACTTATTGAACAAGGAAAAAGGGATGTTCAAAAAGCAACAATGAAATTAGAGGAAATTCCTCTCAATATGATGATGGTGACTGAGTTACTTAAGAGTGCGGTTGAAACTGTAGAATCTCTTAAAGAATTTGCGGATGAATTAATTGAACAGGTTTACTTATTTGAGCAAGTCATTCAATATGGTAATAGATACCGTAGTCGTCAGCCTCAGTTAGCAAACAGATTTGTTGAAGCTGAGAAATTGTTTAGAGAGCATTTATATAAAGAAGCATTAGATGCTGCTGCTGCTGCCATTGAACAAGTTGAACCTGGCTCAATGGGGAAGATCCAGAATTTATTAAATGAACAGCAAGATGATCAAGTTTTAGTTCGTAAATAGTTTGCTGAATTTTTAACAGGAATGAAAGATGTAGGGGTGACCTTCTCTTTATATTTCCTGTTTTTTTATACGTTTGTATGAAGTATAAGGGTAACTATCTTCGCCTATACGAAAACTCATCTATATGCGAGTTTTTGTATAGGCTTATATCATTCATTTTTCTTTCACGCTGCGTTGTGATATGATTACACATTGATAAAAGCTTTACTACATAGCTATTTGGAGGAAACAAAATGTTGTATCTAGACAACAGTGCAACGACAAAACCATATAAAGATGTACTATCAACTTATATAAAAGTAACAGAGGAATACTTTGCTAATCCCTCTTCAATTCATAAGTTAGGGAGTGAAGCTGAGGCTTTATTAACTCAGTCAAGAAAGCAAGTTGCAAGTTTATTAGGTGTCTTGGATGAAGAGATCATTTTCACATCAGGTGGGACAGAAGGAAATAACCTTGCAATAAAAGGTGCAGCATTTGCAAATCGCCAAAAAGGAAACCATATCATCACAACTGTTATTGAACATCCTTCTGTTTTAGAAGCATGTAAACAATTAGAAACAATTCATGGTTATCATGTAACATACTTAGAGGTTGACGAAAATGGAAGAGTAGCTGTCGAGGATGTAAAAGAAGCACTTCAGAAGAATACTGTTCTTGTTTCTATTATGCATGTACATAATGAAATAGGAACAATCCAACAAATTGAAGAGATTGGACAGGTTATTAAACAATACTCAAACGCCATTTTCCACGTTGATCATGTACAAGGTATTACGAAGGTGCCCCTGAAATTTTACAAATCAGGGATCGATTTATGTACGATCTCAGGACATAAGTTTCATGGTTTAAACGGAACAGGAGCTTTGTTTGTAAGAAAAGGTGTTCAGCTTGTCCCTTTATTTTCTGGAGGAGCTCAAGAGTTACAATTAAGATCTGGTACAGAAAGCTTGGCTGGGGATGTGGCGTTGGCTAAGGCACTAAGAATGTCTTTTGAGAAGGGAAATCAGCAAATCGAGAGTCTGTTTCAAACTCATAAGAAATTAAGATTTGAATTAATGAAAATAGAAGGCGTCAAAATAAATACCCCTGAGGATTTTTATGCACCACATATCATAAATTTCTCAGTACCAGCTTTAAAATCAGAAGTGCTCATCCACTTTTTTGGTGAAAATAATATTTTTGTATCAACAACATCTGCTTGCTCATCAAGAAGTAAAAAAATGAGTCAGGCATTGCTTTCAATGAATAAGAGCGAAGATATTGCTAAATCCGCGATCAGAGTTAGTTTATCACTTGATCACAATGAAGACATTATTGATCCATTTGTGTCAACACTTAAAAAAGGGATAGAAAAATTAACCAAAGTAATGAGGTAGAAAAATGGAATTTGATCACATATTAATTCGGTTTGGGGAAATATCCACTAAAGGGAGAAATAGGAAAAAATTTGTTGATCGGTTGAAAACAAATATAAAAGAAGTGCTCAATCAATTTCCGGCATTAACCTATCAAGCTACAAGAGATCGATTATACATTCATTTGAATAACGAGAATCATGAGGAAATTGTTGAGAAACTTAAGCTTGTTTTTGGCATTCAATCGTTTAGTTTAGCCTTAAAGTGTAAAAGTGATTTGACTGAAATAAAGGAAATGGCCTTAAAAGCTGTGAAAAGCTTATTTCAACCAAATGATACGTTTAAAGTAACAGCAAAAAGAGCAGATAAGCAGTTCCCTTTCGATACTAATGAACTAAATTACCAAATTGGGAGCCATATATTAATTCATACTGATGATCTTAAGGTCGATGTGAAAAATCCAACAATAAATGTTCGGGTTGAAGTTCGTACTGAGGCAACGTATATTACATGCTATGATTACAAAGGCGCGGGAGGTTTACCAGTTGGATCAGGCGGTAAGGCTGTTTTATTATTATCAGGTGGAATCGATAGTCCTGTTGCAGGCTTTTTGTCTTTAAAAAGGGGTGTAGAACTGGACGTTGTCCACTTCTTCAGTCCACCGTATACAAGTGAGCGAGCTAAACAAAAAGTGATTGATTTAACAAAAGAATTAACCGTATATGGCGGCAAAATTAAGCTTCATATTGTTCCTTTTACAAAGATTCAAGAAAAAATTCAGGAACAAGTTCCGGAAAATTATACAATGACATCAACTAGAAGAATGATGCTGAAAATTGCTGATCAACTTCGACAAAAACAACAAGCATTAGCACTAATTACGGGAGAAAGTCTTGGTCAGGTAGCAAGTCAAACACTTGAGAGCATGGTGGCGATTAATGATGTGACAAGCACACCGATCTTAAGGCCGCTTATTACAATGGACAAAACAGAGATTATTGATATTGCAAAAAAAATTAATACACATGATATATCCATTAGACCGTATGAAGACTGTTGTACAATTTTTACTCCTGCAAATCCAAAAACAAAACCGAAAGTCGATAAAGTATCAAGGTTTGAAAGTTTTGTGGATTTTGATGAGCTTGTAATGGAAGCTGTGAATAATATAGAGACCATAACAATCTCTTATGATCAAAAGGACGATTTTGAAGCTTTATTTTAATCAATCAAACTGTCATGATGTACATGGAAACCAAACGATATTTTG
>DASQMK010000464.1:0-3436 GCA_035645575.1 Metabacillus sp. | reverse complement strand
GTTGAACCAATCGGACCTTTACAGGCAGTTATCCCACCTACCTCTTTGTAAACTAAAGAAGCTTGAGTTGGGGTTCTTACTACCCGTTAAGAGTGGGATAAATAGTACTGTATAAGCATATATAAGTATAAAGTGAGGAGTTCCTATGCAAAAGATATTACCTGCTTTTTCATCTATCAAACAGTTTGAGCGTTTCTTAGTAAGTGAGTATGAGATTGGTGTTTTTTTAGAAACCCATATTTCACAATTGGCCAATCTACATAAGTTAGCAGAACAGCATAAGAAAAAAATCATCTACCATGTTGATTTAATTCATGGGTTGAAAAGTGATGATTTTGCGACAGAGTATCTTTGTCAGGAGTATCAGCCATATGGACTTATCTCCACGAAATCAAATGTCATTTTAAAAGCGAAGCAAAAAGGAGTCGTTGCGATACAGAGGATGTTTTTAATTGACTCCCATGCTTTAGAACGCAGCTATCGTTTAGTGGAAAAAACCAAGCCGGATTATATTGAAGTATTACCGGGCGCGATGCCTTGGATGATTAAGGAGGTAAAGGAGCGCACACAAACAAAAATTCTTGCAGGTGGGTTAATTCGGACAGCAGAAGAAGTAGAAAAAGCACTAGAAGCAGGGGCGGATGCCATAACAACATCCAAAAAAGAGCTTTGGAATTTTATGAAATAATATCGCATGTCTAGACGGGAAAAAGCATGTTGAAAATGTGAATAGCGAAAGGGAGGGGGAAGGGGATGAGAAGTGAAAACTGGTTATCTATGTCTGATGCCCATCAAGTGTATATATGTAAATGGGAAGAGAATACGGTGAAGCCAAAAGCGGTCGTACAGATTGCTCATGGAATGGCAGAGCATATTAGACGTTATGAACCGTTTGCTACGTTCCTAAATTCCAAGGGCATCATCGTAATCGGACATGATCATCGAGGTCATGGACAGACAGGTGAAAAAACGGGTGCCTATGGTTTTTTTGCGGAAAAGAATGGATTTGAAAGAGTAGTCGATGATATGAAAGAAGTTTATGATCACATAAAAGATCAGTATCCTGAATTACCCGTGTTCCTCATGGGACACAGTATGGGATCCTTTTTAGTCCGCAGGTTTTTACAACGCTTCCAATTGGGGCTTTGTGGGGTGATTTTATCTGGAACTGGTGGAAATCCAGGCTTTATTTTAAAAATCGCCAAAAAACTCGCAAAATTGCAGGTGAAAAAGTGGGGGAATCGAGCAGAGAGCCCATTTCTTCATAAATTAACAACTGGAGGCAATAATAAAAAATTTAAAAATGCCAATACAGATTATGAGTGGCTAACACGAGATCCCGAACATGTAATGGCTTATATAAATGATCCATATTGTGGAAAAGTAGGAACAACGGGCTTTTTTCAAGATTTATACTATGGACTTGATATGATTCATCAAGATGAACAAATAGAGAAAATGGAAAAGGACGTACCACTTTTTCTATTTAGTGGGGATATGGATCCGGTTGGGAGTTACACAAAAGGCGTAGTTAGTATGATAAAACAATTAAGACAACATGGAATTCATCATATCGACTATAGGTTTTACGAAAATGGGCGGCATGAAATGCTAAATGAAGTGAACCGCCAAGAAGTTTTTCATGATATCTACCAATGGATTGAAGAAAAGCTAGATAGGCCTGAATACTAGTTTAGTTTTTTAAAAAAACAAAGGTATTGTTTGTGATGTGATTAGTAGTTATGTACTGTATAATAAGAAAAAAGACTCGGGTATAATGCTAGTAGATAAATATTCCTATAAATAGATTTAAAGCTGTTATTCTTTAGCGATACCTAAAAAACAGGAGGGATTTGTATTGAGTACGACTGTATCAGATACTTTAGAAGATATACACAAGTCAACGATAGAGTCTATAAAACAGATTCTTCCGATACCATATAAAAATATAACAAAGCCTGTGGTACATACAGAGTTAACATGTCAATTTGGTGTCTTAGTTGGGATTACGGGCTCAATAAAAGGAAAGATTCTCTATAAAGCTGATGCTGATTTTTTTAGTTTTGTAGGTGAAATAATGTTTGGTATGGCGGTTGAAGGAGAAATGTTAAAATCATTTGCTGGGGAACTTGGCAATATGATTTCAGGTGGACTTTGTACGGATGCTTTTTCAAAAGGAATGACGATTGATATAACAGCCCCAATCATTATGGAAGGGAGTATGGCACTTTCCGGTTTTAAAGAAGCAATTGAAATAGAGCTAACATTTCAGAACAGTAAAAAACTAACTATAGGATTAATGATTGACTAATACTTGAACAATAGAAAAACCATGACTTTGATAAGAGTCGTGGTTTTTCCAGTATTTGGGTTTGTTTTGATATAATGAATCAAAAATCAATGAGTGAAGGAGAGAACAAATGGCTGAAGAGCTTCGTAATATCTTTAACCAGGGGTTTATCGATGAACTGTCAAAGGAATTGAAGATCGCTTACCCTTCGTTTGATCAAGCAAAGTTTCAGAAATCAGTATATGCTGGAGAATGGAATGAATACACATTAAAGCAACGAGTTCGGCGAATTTCTGAATGTTTTCATGTAACAATAGACTTGGAGTTTCCAGATGTTATTCGTATATTAAAGGAGGTAGCCCCTCATTTTCAAGGTAGTTTAGCAGGAATCATTTTTCCCGATTACATAGAGGTATACGGGTTACATAATTGGGATGTATCGATTGCTGCCCTTGAATATTTTACGCAATACTCAACATCTGAATTTGCAGTTCGCCCATTTGTCATTAAAGATCAAGAGAAAATGATGAATCAATTTTTAAGCTGGAGCCGTCATACAAATGAGCATGTTAGAAGATTAGCAAGTGAAGGCTCTAGACCAAGGCTTCCATGGGGAATCGTATTAACTAGCTTAAAAAACGATCCATCACCGATTCTACCGATATTAGGGAATTTGAAGGAAGATCCTTCATTGTATGTGAGAAAAAGTGTTGCAAATAACATTAATGATATTTCTAAAGACCACCCAGCCATCGTCCTTTCACTAGCACAAAAATGGAAAGAAAAGAATGAATTAACAGATTGGATTTTGAAAAAAGGATTACGCACCTTACTTAAAAAGGGAAATTTAGAAGCTCTTGAGCTGTTTGGTTTAGGTGCAGTAAAAAAGATCGATCTAATAAATCTGGATGTCACAAAAAATGTTTTTATAGGAGATACCATATCCTTTTCTTTCCAATTAGTATCAGCAGATGCACAACAACGCAAAGTAAGAGTTGAATATTCGATTGATTTTATCAAGGCAAATGGTAAGCCATCGAGTAAACTATTTCAGCTATCGGAAATTACGATTAAGCCAGGTGAAAAAAAACAATATGTGAAAAAACATTCCTTTAAAGATTTATCAACTAGAAAACATTATCCAGG
>DASQMK010000463.1:0-4781 GCA_035645575.1 Metabacillus sp. | reverse complement strand
ATTTGTAAAATCAATTGGGGTCGTATTTGGCCAGCGCTCACAATTATGGTGGGATATCGCTGTACAAGAGTCATTCCGCTTATTAAAGAAAGTGTATAAAGTATCTGATGAGGATTATAAAGAGCATATGGAGCATGTTATTGACACACTTGATATTGGACCTTTGCTGGATAAGCCGGTCAGAAAGCTATCACTTGGACAAAGAATGAGATGTGAGTTAGCGGCAGCCCTTATTCATAATCCACCATTACTATTTTTAGATGAGCCAACAATCGGGCTTGATGTTCTTGTAAAGCTTAAAATCCGTCAATTCTTAAAAGAAATGAATGAAAAATATAAAACAACGATTCTCCTGACAACTCATGATCTTTCAGATATTGAGGCACTTTGCGAGCGGGTCATTATGCTTGATGAGGGGAAGGTCATTTATGATGGAGAGTTAGCAAAGCTGCGTTCTCATTGGGGAGAAGGAAAGCAAATTGAATTTCAATTTGAGCAAGAAGTACTCGAAGAACAGCTTAGCTTCTTAACTCAAGATCTTGATGTGATTTGGCAAAAGGGAGACAAATTAAACACTTGGAATGCATTTGTTGGCGATAAGGAAACTCAAATGTCTGAGTTAATTGGCCGAGTAGTAGGAACTCATCCAATTACAGATCTGAGTGTGAAGGAGATTTCTACTGAAGAAGTGATTCGAAATATATATGAAAAAGGAGAGGCCCTTTCAAGCTGAGGTGAAAACATGGATAAATATATCGAAATGATAAGAATCCGCTTTTTAATGATGCTGGCGTATCGGACAAATTATTATAGCGGAATTTTGATTTATAGCATTAATATAGGTGCCTATTATTTTTTGTGGACAGCCATTTATGGCGGGAAGGAATCGATCGAAGGCTTGTCTGCTGTTCAGATGACAACATATGTAGCGGTGTCGTGGATGGCTAGGGCTTTTTATTTTAATAATATTGACCGTGAAATTGCGCTTGAGATTAAAGAAGGGAAAGTAGCGGTTGAACTAATAAGACCTTATAACTACCTTGGTATGAAAACGATGCAGGCTTTTGGAGAAGGAATTTTTCGCTTAGTATTCTTCTCTATTCCGGGAATGGTCATTGTGGCCCTTGTGTTTCCGATGGAGTTTTCAACAAATGGAATCACATGGCTTTTATTTGCGAGCTCATTAATGTTTAGTTTTATCGTCAATACTCAGATTAACTTAATTACAGGGATGCTAACATTCTTCCTGTTTAATAATGATGGGTTAATGAGAGCGAAACGTGTGATTATTGACCTTTTCTCAGGATTGCTATTACCAATTAGCTTTTACCCAATGTGGGCACAAGATATAATGGTGTATTTCCCATTCCAAGCGATTAGCTATATTCCTAGTATGATTTTTACTGAAGGGATAAAAGGAAATGAAGTTCTTCAAGCCATTCTGTTACAAGGCTTTTGGGCAATTGTGTTACTCCTCCCAATTCAAGTTCTATGGGTTATAGCAAAAAAACGAATGATCATTCAGGGAGGATGATGAGATGTTTTATTTTTCAATGTTTACCCAATATGTAGGACAGTATATGAAAACAAGAATGCAATACAGAGCAGATATGGTTGTGGAGCTGCTCTCAGATATGTTGTTTCAAGTAACAAATCTAGTCTTTATTCTTGTTGTATTTGGCCATACACAGTTTTTAAGCGGCTGGAATCGTGACGAAATTATTTTTATTTATGGGTTTTTCTTAGTACCTTATGCTATTTTTGGAGCGTTTTTTAATATTTGGGATTTTAATGAACGATATATTGTCAAAGGGGAAATGGATCGTATTTTAACAAGGCCGATCCACAGCCTCTTTCAAGTTGTTTTGGAACGTATGGAGCTGGAATCCTTGTTTGGAGCCATAACGGGGATCGTTATTATGGGGTATGCTTCTATTCAACTTGGTCTTAGCTTTCACTGGTTTGATGTCATCCTATTTATCCTATTTGTGATAAGCGGTGCACTTGTTTATGCAGGAATCTTTGTTTCGTTAGCTAGTATTGGATTCTGGTCTGACGCTCGTACCTCACTTATGCCGATGATGTATAATATCGGAAACTATGGCCGTTATCCGGTTGATATTTATAATTCTGTTATTCGCTTTGTCTTAACATGGATCCTACCGTTCGCGTTTGTAGGTGTGTATCCAGCAGCATACTTCCTTAATAAAGAAGAATGGTATATGTATTCATTCTTAACCCCTGTGATTGGAATTGGATTCTTTATCCTCTCTGTCTTTTTATGGAACCAGGGAGTAAAAAGATACAGAGGTGCCGGGAATTAAAACTGATAAAGGGTTGTCCTATAAGTTTAAAGGGCAACCCTATTTATTTTTCATAACAAAGCCTTTGCGTGTATATAGTGTAAAGAGGACATGCAAGGTAGGATGTGAATTGTGTGGGTCTATTCTTCTGTATTTGTATTGTAGTTTGTATTTTTATGAGCTTTAAAAGTGTCATCATTGTTTGCTTTCAGAAGAATTTTTTATCATTTGAAACGATTATTATGATTACGTACCTGTATATATCCCTTCTTATAGGATTTGGAGTCATTTATTTGATTTGTTTGCAAAGTAATATTCCAGTTTTGCAAGAAGGAGGGACCCCTGTAACCGGAACCTACTTTGATTTTCTTTTAACATCTTTATATTTTAGTGCCGTAACATTGTTTTCGGTAGGGTATGGGGATATTGTGCCTGTTGGAATTGGACGTTTTCTGGCTGTTATTGAGGCTTTGATTGGATATATTCTTCCGGCTGTCTTCTTAGCGCGTACTGTCATCGGGATTGAGAAGTAGTTCAGAGTTGTATGATGATGAAAAGTTGGTTACGCTTAAGAAAGAATATATTTGTTGGAGGGATATGTATGACAATTGAAGTTGGTAGTCATGTACCTAATATTGAATTAGTAGCAGATAATGGAGAAAAGGTAAGTTTGGAAAATTATAAAGGGAAATACGTTGTTTTATATTTTTACCCAAAGGATATGACACCAGGATGTACAACTGAGGCATGTGACTTTCGCGATCAACACCAAAGCTTTGCAGACGTAAATGCTGTTATCGTTGGAGTAAGTCCTGATCCACAAGAAAAGCATCAAAAGTTTAAAGAAAAACATGATTTACCTTTTCAACTATTAGTTGATGATGAACATCAGTTAGCTGAAGCTTTCGGCGTTTGGAAGTTAAAGAAAAACTTCGGTAAAGAATATATGGGGATTGAACGTTCTACTTTTATTATTGATCCTGAGGGGAAAATCATAAAAGAATGGAGAAAGGTAAAAGTAAAAAATCATGTCGAAGAAGCGTTGAATTACATAAAAGAAATTCAATCTTAAATGATTAGTAGGTGTCATAATGAGAGATGAGAGAATAAAAAAACTAGCTGCAGTCCTATTAAATCACTCGGTAAAAGTAAAAAAAGGGGAAAGAGTGTTAATTAGGGGTCACCTAAATACAAAACCACTAATAACGGAGATTATTGATCAAGCTTATTCTATTGGAGCATATCCTTATGTGGATATTCTTGATGATGAAATTACACTGCATCTAGCAAAAAACTATCAAAAAGAACAACTAGAAACACAAGCCAAATGGCAAATGCAAATCTATCAAGATGTGGATGCTGTCATTATCATTATTGGGGAAGAAAATGATGCAGAAATAGCGGAAGTTCCGATGGAAAAGCACAAACTCCGTGGAGAAATCATGAAGCCTGTCTCGGAATTCTATGTGAATCAACGTAAATGGGTGCTATTGAATTACCCGACGAAAGGTTTAGCTCAGAAGGCTGGAATGAGTACAAGCACATTTGAAGATTATTTATTTAATGTTAGTACAATCGATTATGACAGAATGGCAAGTGCTGCGAAGCCATTAAAGGAGCTCATGGAAAAAACAGATCAGGTAAGAATCACAGGGCCAGGTACCGATTTACAGTTCTCCATTAAAGGAATTCCAGTTATCCCCTGTACAGGTGAAGCGAATGTACCAGATGGAGAGATCTTTACTGCACCGATAAAAGATTCGGTGAATGGCACAATTTCGTTTAATACACCTTGTCCATATCACGGAATGACGTTTAGAGATGTAAAACTCACCTTTGAAAATGGAAAAATCGTTGATGCGGTTTCAGATCAAACAGAAAAATTGAATGAAATCCTTGATACTGATGAGGGATCAAGATATATAGGAGAATTTGCATTAGGTTTTCACCCTTATATAGAAGAGCCGATTGGTGATATCTTGTTTGATGAGAAGATTTGTGGAAGTCTTCATTTTACGCCAGGTGAGGCATATGAGGAAGCGAATAATGGAAACAAATCTGCTATTCATTGGGATATGGTGTTAATCCAGAGACCGGAATACGGTGGAGGAGAAATATATTTCGATGATGTTCTTATTCGAAAAGATGGTCAATTTGTTCTTCCAGAGCTAGCAGGATTGAATAAGGAAAACCTGAGGTAAGTTGCTAGCCTATTTTTTAAACGTAAGGCAAACGTCCAGCCAAATTGGTAAATTGTGCGTAAAGTATAGGGAAGGCATTACCTCCTCAAATGTTAGCGCCGGATTGGAAGTGCGGACAATAGCTCCGCACTCTTTTTATTTAGGATAGTTTCGTGAAAACGTTGTTGCATTGTATTGAGGCTTGTGGATGGTTGATTGGAACTGCAGGCTGCTCATCTTAAGTGGGGTGGCGGTGAGCCTCCTCGCCGTAAGCGGCTATGGGATCTCACCTGTCACG
>DASQMK010000462.1:0-10605 GCA_035645575.1 Metabacillus sp. | reverse complement strand
CTTTCAAATAAAGCTAATGTAACTGTCGAAACAGTAGAACAAGCACTAGATATCTTGGAATATGTAGTGAAATAATAACTAATATGAAAGACTAGGATTTATATCAATCCTAGTCTTTCTCATCTTAATGCGGATATAAATCTTCAATGTTTTTTGTTCTTGCCCTTGAAAGAATTTCAACTCGAGCCATTAATTGTTTCTTAGAGAAATTCATTATCTCAGTTGAAGCTTTTTTTCCTTTTTCATCATCCTCGTAGACCATTCCTTCAGCATTTAATGCAAGAGCAAGGGGTGCCAATTCATCCAATTTTTTTATCACTCGATCAAAAAGTTGAGGATGTTCACCAATTAATCTTTGAAGCAAATACGTCCCATACGCAATATGTCTTGACTCATCTTTTTTTAAATACTCAATTGCTTTTAATAAACCTGGCATTTTTCCGATTTTACTTAATCCATCTGAAAAAACCTTATATCCTGTTTCAGCTAATACTCCCTCTGAAAACATATTATATACAGTAGCGGCATCTGCTAGTGCTTCTGGAGAAGGATTATTCCAAAGTTGCTCCATAGTGTCTGGGAGGATTTCATAAAAGAACTTCCGATATGTTTTTGTATGCAGGTGTGTTAAATCTTCTTTTTCACCAAGCTCATCTAACACTTTTCTAAATAGTTCTGTATGCTTTGCTTCATCATATAGGAATGTTGTAAGAAACAATTCCTCTTCTATTCGCCCCTCTAATGCAGCAACTTTAAGTAGTGGCAATAAATCATGTGTTACGGCTTCTTCTCCACCTTGGAACTGTGCAAGTAGTCTGACAATCCAATCACGATGGTTAGTAGAAAGGGTTTTCCAATCTTCTTTATCTTGCGTAAAATCTATTTCTTGTGGATTCCATGTTCCGAATTTTTTTGCTTTTTGATACAACTGAAATGGGAAAGACGTTTCCCTTATTCCTTGTGTACTCATTGTAATAAGTTTCTTTCTCATTCTATTATCCTCCTTTTACACTATGGTATGAAGGACAAGAAATTGTGTATAGACATCCGGTCTTGTTTTAAAAGATTCCACTAAATAATGATATAAGAAACCGATTTAATATATAATTGGAAATTTATCTTTCTCATAAACAACTTCGAATATCTTGTACAAACCAATAAACTCTTCAAATGACATATCCTCACTCAATTCAAAATGGGATAAAAATGCATCCATTATTTCCACGTCCATAGATTTAAACATAGTTGAAGTGACTAATTGTTCATATAATCTCTGTACATTTCGGTGAACGTCATGATCTTCTAGTAAAACATGAAATTGTTTTTCGGTCATACCTCTCTTCCCTCCTACATGTTTGTGTAAACGAAATAGTTTATTCTTTTCTCTACTTTCAGGTCACGGTAACTAAACTAATTTTCCTTTAAAACCGTCGTCTATTTTTAAATCAGGCAAAGGCAAAGTCATTATTTTATGCACCTTTATATCATATCTATCTAAAATAAAGTAAAAGGTTTTTGTTTAAACGAAAACGTTCATAAAACTTTAGATTGGAGGAAAATTGAGTATGATAAACAAAGAAAGCTCAGAGTTGTTTACGCTTTTAAAAAAGCTAGGTTTCCAACTAGAAAGTAGAGTAAATAAATATATCCAAGATCAATTGAATAAAGAAGAAATAGCCATTACCGCTAATTCAATTGGACACGTTTTAGCACACTTAATCGAAGCGATCCATGACTATGTTGAGCAACTTTCTTCACAATTAAATTTCCCTACCAAAAAGGATGTAGGACGTTTAGGAAAATTAATCGTTCAGTCCGAAGATAAGTTGGATACCGTAGAAGAGGAGCTTCATGAGGTTCTATGTCTGTTAAGGGACCTTAAAATGACAGTCTTGAAGGATATAAAAAATAAAAAAACCGATCAAATTGAAGGGCTAGAAGATATGATTAGGCATGAGCTAAGAGAATTACTTAAAAATCCAAAAGATCATGTACATGAGCATTTAGAGGAATTAGAGACTTCCATTAAGAAAAGAGTGTTAACCTGCAAGAAGAGTTTATTAGCAAAGAAAAAAAGATCTTTTTCAGCTAAAGGTAAATTAAAAGAGGCATTACAAGAAGAATTATTGAAACCACCAGGTCAGGCAGATTTAAAGGAAATAAACAAAAAGCTATTGCAACGCCTTCAGGAAAAACGGGCTAAAAAATGGGGAAATTAATATGAATAAGCAGCATGATTCAGGCCCAAATTATGATCTTGAAAAAGAACTAAAAAGATGGAAAGGTTTTTTGGGCGCATGGAATCGCCCTACCCCAAAGGTTGGTGCAACCCCTAGAGAAGCTATCTGGAAAAAAAATAAATCAACTTTATGGTACTACGCTCCTACAGAAAAAAAATACAAAGTACCCCTTTTTCTCGTGTATTCCCTTGTAAATCAGCCGTTCATTTTAGATATGGCACCTGGAAATAGTGTGATAGAAAATTTCACACGAAATGGATTTGAAGTTTATTTAATGGACTTTGGTATTCCTGGATATGAAGACAAAGATATCTCTGCAAGTGACTATGTTGTTCATTACATTCAAAAAGGAGTCCGTAGAGCACTTCGACATTCTGGAGCAAAAGAACTAACTATTATTGGCTATTGCCTTGGTGGTACTTTAGCTACAATGTATGCAACGATTGCTGAGGAACCAATTCGAAACCTCATTTTAAATGTTTCACCAATTGATTTTGAAACTGTTCCTTTTTTCGATAAACTAGCACAAGCAAGCAAAGAGGATAAACTGAATATTAACAGGCTCATTGAAGCTGTCGGTTTAATTTCAGGCCATTCAATGAAGGCAGGAATGAGAATGGTGACAAATCCTATTTATTTTAGCCCTTATCTCTCCTTACTTAATAAAGCATATGACGAAAACTATGTTGAAAAATGGAAAAGATTAAAAGCATGGACTGATGGACATATCCCTTTTTCAGGCGCAGCAATGCAAGAACTAATGAATGAATTAGGAAAGAAAAACAAATTGATTGAGGGCGGACTAATAATTCATGGAAAAAAAGCAGAATTAGCAAATATCCATGCTAATCTCCTTGTCATCTCTACTGAACATGACCATCTTGTCCTTAAAGAACAAAATATGCGTGTCATTGATTTTGTCTCTAGTAAAGATAAGACCTTTTTATTAGAAGAAGGAGGACATACAACTAGAGCGAATGATCATGATCTCCCACCATATTTGGCTAATTGGTTACCACAACGCTCAGATCCTATATAAGGAAAGCGCTGGCAGTCAAGTTACGTGACGTCGATCTCCATGACTGTACTTGCACGTCCTGTTCTTTGGGCTTGACACTAAAACTAAGTACAAAATTATATACTCCCTTTGTTAACTTTCAATAAAAAGCCCCCTTCAGTAGATTACATAAAACTGAAGGGAGCTTTTTTATTATGCTAAGATTTTTGTTGAAATAAATATTGACCAATCAAAAGATTTGAAAGCTCTTTAAACATCCTGGTACGATCAACAATTCCATTTGTAAAAATCCCTATCGCTCCCTCATTGTGTCGAACATTCTTTTTCATTGCATACATATCCATTACATCACCTAATTCACGACCACCAAACACTAGCTCACCTATTTCATCAGGGATCACGATCCTAGCTCCTCCTGCAACAATTGGTTGTTGCTCTTTCACATAGATTGCTCCCCAATTACATAAAAAATAGCCATAATCTGTTTTGATGAGGCCTCCTTCTAAACCGACACCAAGGTCAGCTCCTTCAGCTTCTAAAGCATTTCTTGCTCTATTAATCGCTCCTGTTAATGTTTCCAGATCAGTTAGCGGTTGGGCAGAAACATTGGAAGGGACATTTGTTGAAATAAATTCTGCATCAATGAATGAAGAAAATGCTTCATTAACTGCATTAACTTTAGTAGGGTTTTTTGTTCCAATTGCAATTTTCACCGTTGCCTCTCCCTTATAAGATTACGAATTATTTTTTATCGACTGAACAGTTGTTGCATCACATGATTTCACTAACTTTATGAGAAGCTCTTTAGCAGCGGCATAGTCATCTACATGCAGAATCGAACCTGAAGTATGAATATATCTCGAGCTTACACCGATCACAGTAGATGGAACTCCATTGTTTGAAATATGGACCCGACCAGCATCTGTTCCACCTTGTGATACAAAATATTGATACGGAATGTTATTTGTCTCTGCCATATCTAGAACAAATTCTCTCATTCCGCGATGTGTCACCATTGAGCGATCAAGAATTCGAAGAACAGCTCCCTTTCCAAGCTGACCGAACTCTTTTTTATCCCCACTCATATCATTAGCTGGACCGGCATCAAGTGCAAAAAACAGATCAGGATTGATCATCGTGGCAGCTGTTTGTGCTCCACGTAATCCAACTTCTTCCTGGACAGTTGCTCCAGAATAGAGTGTATGCGGAAGAACCTCGTCTTTTAATTCTTTAAGAAGTTCAATTGCTAAGCCACATCCATAACGGTTATCCCATGCTTTTGCAAGTATTTTCTTAGGATTCGACATTGGCGTAAACGGACAGATTGGAACAATTTGTTGGCCTGGCTTAATCCCGATTCTTTTGGCGTCCTCGCGATCGTCTGCTCCAATATCGATTAACATATTTTTCATGTCCATCGGTTTGTTACGTTGGCCCTCACTTAACAAGTGAGGCGGAATTGAACCAACAACACCAATCACAGGTCCATGATCTGTAATAATTTGTACTCTTTGAGCTAAAAGAACTTGACTCCACCAGCCACCAAGTGGTTGAAAACGAAGCATACCATTATCCGTAATGGCTGTAACCATGAAGCCAACCTCATCCATATGCCCAGCCACCATAATCGTTGGCTCACCTTGTTTTCCACGTCTGACACCAAATATACTACCTAATTTATCTTGAACAATTTCATCTGAAATTGGTTCAAGTTGGCTTTTCATAAACGCTCTAACTTGGTGCTCATTTCCCGGAGCTCCCGGCAGTTCTGTTAATGTTTTAAATAATTCTAATGTTTCTTGATTCATATATTCCCTCTTTTCAGCCAAATAGCTTTTATTTTTAATACTGACTTTTTTCGTAAACTTCGGTACTTTACAATGCTGTTAAGGGTGAATATTCGTTCGTTTCATTGCGCTTCAGACACTCGATGCGCCGGGGAGGAAGCTGAGCCTCCTCGGCTTCGCCTGTGGGGTCTCAGCCTTTCCTCACTTCCCGCAGGAGTCGAGTGTCTTCCGCTCCATTCCACTATAGAGTTAAAATAATTTTCAAAAGCAACAATCTCTACGAAATTTGCCTTTATTAAAGAACCGTTATGTAAATGAAAACTCCCAACATCTATTATAAATATTTTTCTTGTTTTATTCTTCCTTAACATGCCCCGTAGGTTTTTGTATACTAATAAAGAAAGAAATAAGAATACCCATAGTAACTAGTATTGTATACATATTCTAAAGGGGTGTTTAAAAATGAAAACAAGGTACTTTTTATTAGGATTAGGTTTAGGTATTGTTGGAACTTATTTTATAAAAGATCAAATAAAGCCTCTCAAAATCTCTTCTGAAAAAGCACTTGAAATCGTTAAAAAAGCGTTTAAAGAAAAAGGCCCGATTGATGGATCCTGGATTTATACAGTTCCAGAGACTTTTTCTAATGAGCATCTATCCTATGACGTATATAAAGCTGGTATTTCCAGGACAGTAGAGGATCAGCTCGAGCAATATGAAGCTTACGTTGATACAAATTCCGGAACAATCGTCCATGTAGATCGAATAAATTAATGGTTCTCTCAGAGGGGCATAAAAGGTTAATTATGCCCCTCATTTTTATATATTATCTTATTATTCGCTCAATCTTATCAACAATTTCACCTTTCTCATTCCATTTTATGCCTCGATAAACCGCATCATGATAGAATGTAAACCATGCCTGTCGCTGTTTTCCAAATTCAATCCACTTCTGTTTGTTTTCGATTGATGTCATAGGATAATCATCATAAGCAAGTACCCACAAAGGATTTTCATGTGCATGTGTTGGCATTAAATCACCCATATGTACAATGGTTTCTCCTCCATCCTGTAGAATAACAATGCTATGACCATCACTATGCCCACCTGTATGATACATGTCAATACCTTCTATAACAGATATTTTTGATTCGAAAGTTGAAACTTGATCCTTTACCGCTTCCCAATTTTCTTTCCAATATGTATTTGCAGATCTTATATTAGGATGTTGCATTTCTTCCCATTCGATAGCCGATGTCATAATTTCCGCTTTAGGAAAAACAGACTTTAAATGCCCATCCTCCCATTTCGTTAATCCACAAGCATGATCAAAATGCATATGAGTCATTAACACATAGTGAATATCATGAGAAGTTAGCCCTAATTTTAGTAAAGATTCTTCTACTAGAGACTCTTCTTCAACCCCATAATTTCTCACTTGTTTTTCGTTCAGTTTTCCATTTCCTATTCCTGCTTCTAGTAATATATTCAGACCACCCTTTTGAATAAGTAGTGGATCTGTTCTAAGTTCAATTTGATTCCTGTCATTTACAGCATATTTTCTCGACCATAACGGTTTTGGAACTACCCCGAACATTGCGCCACCATCCATATGGGTAACTCCACCTCTAAGCCATGTAATATTTGTTTGACCAATCTGAATTGTTTCCATTTCAATCCCTCCCAAGTTGATTTTACCATAGGAAGGATTTTTATTAAAAAGGCTTACCTTGTAATCGAATAATTTTCTAATATTGATTACAATAAAAAATACCACAATATGTTGTGGTATTTTTGCAGCTTATTCTATTCTTGGTTTCCTTCGTTCATATACTTTGCTTCAACTCGATAAATTCGTTGACCTTTTTCTGAAAATTTCTCTTCATACTCTGTCATAACATTACCCTTAAAATCACTATTATGAAGGTCTAAACTAACATATTTTAATTGTAATCCGTATTCAGAAAAACTAATTAAAGAATATTCAAATAAACCTTGATTATCTGTTTTAAAATGAATTTCTCCACCTTTAACAAGGATTTCCTCATACAAAGCTAAAAAACTCTTATATGTGAGTCTTCTTTTAGCATGGCGAGATTTTGGCCATGGATCAGAAAAATTCAAATATACACGATCAATTTCACCAGGTGCAAAGTATTCTGTTAAATCCTTTGCATTTACATTAAGAAATTTTAAATTTGGGATCTGTAAATCTACAGCCTTTTGAATAGCTGCTACAATGACGCTATCAAACAACTCGATCCCTATATAATTAACGTCAGGATTTTGCTGTGACATCCCAGCTAAAAATTGGCCTTTTCCGGTTCCAACTTCAATATGGATTGGATTATTATTTCCAAAAAGTTCATGCCATTTTCCTTTAAATTGTTCTGGGTTTGATATAGCATATTCTGATTGCTCAGCAATAAAATCGCTAGCCCAAGGTTTGTGACGTAAACGCATGTAGACACCTCTATCGATTTAATATCGTTCTAAAAGATACCATGAATAAACCATTGTCCGCAAGGCTTATTTCATCCTTACCAATTTTTTAGTCCTCTTTAATAAGTTAAACAATATAAAAAGGATGACTTAAACAAAGGGGAGTTTCCCTTCACTTCCATCATCCTTATCAGTCAATTCTTGAATATTTTCTTGTTAAAATCACACATTATATCTATATGGCTTAGAAAAGGAGTGTTTATTTTGCCAATCCAATACCATGACCAAGTCAATTTATTAAAAGATATTTTATCAGACCATCAAAGTGAATGCTGTGGAACTGTAGCAGAGTGTGAGCAACTTGAAAGAGTGATTAAATCCTTAATGGTTAACTCCAATACAAACCAACAGGCAAAAAGCTTACTCGAAGATATTTATTCTTACAGTCAAGCCGGGAAAAATTCAACAGCTCTAAATCAGCATATTGAATCACATCAGCAACAATTATCTCAGTGGATTCAAGATATTGACACCTACTCGTAACGGTTGGTGATTTTTTTGAGGATGATATGAATATGCTCAATCCAATTTTGTTTTTCTTTTTCATTTTCTTTTCCGTGATACCATAAAAACGAAGTAAGTGCTTGTAGAAGCACATACCAGTAAATTCTTGTTTTTAGGTGCTCATCTAATATAAGTCCATAGGATAAAAGCCACTCTTTCCAATCAGCTTCATCTATATACCAATATAATAATATACCGATATCAATAGCAGGATCGGCAATCATTGCACCATCCCAATCAATTAAATATAATTGATTGGCTTCAGACAAGAGCCAATTATTATGATTTACATCACAATGACAGACAACCTGTTCATCGCATTGTACATTTGGTAGCTGTTTGGTTAATAATTCGAGTGCTTCATTTATGATTGGAAGGTTTATTCCTTCAAAAGCAACTGCTTCCTTTATATCTTCAACAATGAAGTTAGGAGTGAGCGGTTGCTTCCCTAATCGCTTAAGCATATCAAGTAGCTCTTTTGAGCGATGAATTTTTCGTAAAAGCTCCGCAACATTTTGACCATTCATATCCTTTGGTTTAAGCTCACGACCTGTTAGACGGTGTTGTGCTGTGATGACATCACCATTTTCCATACGCTTTGTCCATACCAGCTTTGGAACGATGCCTTCAGCAGAAAGAACAGCTAAAAACGGAGAACTGTTTCGCTTCAAGAAAAGCTCCTGCCCATCTTTTGTTGCAAAATATGCGTCTCCTGTTGCTCCTCCAGCAGGTGTAATCTTCCACTCACTACCTAATACTTGTTCCAACCAGTTCACCTTCAATTTCAACCCAACATTTCGTATTGTAATTTATCTTTAGAATAGCATGTAATTAAGCTTTTCCAAACACGCCTAAGTAAAGTCAATTTGTTGATATGTTCAACACTTATTTCATATAAAAAGGATAGCTATTAGTGATTATAGAAAATATTGCACTATAGCCATCCTATTAAATTTTATCCCCTTATGATAAGACTAGTCAAGCAAAACTAAAATCCTAGTTTTTACAAAAAACATACGTTCCTATTTCATCTATCTTGATCACATTTTTTATCACATTTGGTGACTCCAAATAGGTGTTTGTCGGACTCACAATTTGCATCCAATCTCCATCTCCGGGAAGCCTCAATTCATAAGATTTATCTATTTGATTATGATGCACAACATAAATTTGATTCCAAGGACCATATGCACCTATGTCATTCAGCTGATATGAAAGCAATTGCCGATTCGGAATAAATGTTAAATGCTTCTCAATGAGCTCCTTTGATGATAGACGAAAAGCTCCGTGCAGCTTTCTAAGTTTTATTAGCCCTTTAATATACTCTACATTATCTTTATACGTTGAGCGATCATCCCAATCTAGGCGATTGATATGATCAGGAGAATTGTAACTATTTTCTATCCCGTTTTTCGTTCGAAAAAATTCTTGACCTGCGTGAAGAAACGGGACTCCTTGTGACAACAGGACAATGCTTGTCGCCAATCGATGTCTTGCTTGCTTTATCTCTTTTTTCTCTGTTCTAGAAAATAAGAAAAATCGATCCCACATTGTGTGATTATCATGTGATTCAACATAGTTAATGGTTTGTTCAGGACTAGCAAATATTGTTGGTGAGCCACTAATTAACCGTTTTGTTTGATCAGTTTTGCCCGTGTCTTCGTATACAAATCCAGTATCATGCAAACTGAAGGTGCTCCCTTTTATAACATCTCGAAATTGATCGTTAAAAAAGCTAATATGAGGAACTTTATGTGCATTTTTAATGATTGTTTTTTGTTCTAAAGGTAAAGGTGTATTTAAATCCCAACCTTCTCCCAGTAAAAAGGCATCCTGCTTCAATGATAATACTGCCTTTTCAACTTGATTCATTGTATCTATATCATGAATGCCCATTAAATCAAAGCGAAAACCATCAATGTCAAACTCTTTCATCCAATATGTGACACAATCAACAATAAATTTTCTTACCATGAAGCGTTCAGAGGCAAGATCATTCCCCACGCCCGTTCCATTTGATGCAATTCCATTTTCGTCATGTCTGAAATAATAACCTGGCAATAGCTTTTCAAACGAAGAGTTTTCTTTTGAATAAACATGATTATACACAACATCAAGTATCACTTTTAAGCCCTGATTATGAAGAGACTGAATGACTGATTTCAACTCGATAATTCGCTTATATGGATCTTCAGGTTTTTGTGAATAACTTCCCTCAGGAGCAAAAAAGTGAAGAGGGTTATAGCCCCAATTATAGGCGTCAAGCGGTTTTCTTTCATCCACTTCTTCAAAATCATTTATCGGCAAAAGTTCAATATGTGTGACTCCTAACTCCTTCAAATAACTTATCCCTGTTGTATCACCTTGACGATTATTTGTCTCTTCTTCAAGCCAAGCTTCATATTTTCCTTTATGAATTAAACCACTGTTTTCGTGTATAGAAAAATCACGTATATGTGCTTCATAAATAATAGCATCTGTTTTATTTTTCATAAGGGGAAGGTCTATTTTTGGTACACTTGTTTTTTGTTTATCTATGATGACGCCAAATTTT
>DASQMK010000461.1:0-2878 GCA_035645575.1 Metabacillus sp. | reverse complement strand
TATTTATCTGGAACATAGTAAAAGGGATTAGAATTTTCACTAAGGAATCCTAAGGGGGAGTTTTGATGAAAGAGCAAAGAAAGCGAATTTTACGATTAGTGGAAGAAGGAAAACTTTCAGCAGATGAAGCCTTATCACTTATTGAAGCCTTAGAAAAGGAAGAAACGGTGAAAGAAGAAAAGATTACAGCCTTGTCTACAGAGGTGTTTGGAGAAAAAACCGCTTATACAGATCACGAATCTGCAGAACATAAGCAATCAATAGGTAATAAATTAATGGATTGGGTAGATTCAGCCGTCAAAAAAGTAAAGGATATGGACTTGGATTTGAATTTTGGGAAATCGATTGGTCTTCAACATATTTTTCAATTCCAAGGCAGCTCATTTCAAGATATTGATATTCAGCTTTCTAATGGTAGTATAAGCCTTGAGCCATGGTCTGAAAATGATATTCGAGTTGAATGCGATGTTAAGGTGTTTCGCGTTGAAAATACAGAGCAGGCTAGAGAGACCTTTTTAGCTGGGGTTGATTGTCAAATTGAAGGAAACCGATTTGTTTTTTTTACTGAGAAAAAGACAATGAAAATAAATATGATCATCAGACTTCCAGAGCAAGCGTATGAACAAGTAAAAGTAAAATTGTTTAATGGACCAATTAGAGGGGAAGATTTAAGAGTAGAATCCATAAAGGTAAAAACAGCAAACGGTGTTGTTTCTTTTTCTTCCCTTAATGGTGCAAAGGGAGAATTTGAAACAGCAAATGGGCAAATTAAACTATCAGATGCACAGTTTGATAAGCTAGAAATGGAAACAATTAGCGGTCACATCCAATTTAATGGCTCAGCTGAAAAAGTAGATGCTCAGAGCTTTAATGGAAATGTGCAGCTAAAGATAAACGATGACCGTTGTGAAACCTTATATGCGAAAACAGCTACCGGGAATATTGATATATCAGTTCCTGAAAAAAGTGCAGTTGTTGGAGAACTAAAATCAAATCTAGGGTCCCTTGCTACACATCTGAAGGATGTAGAGGTTTCCTTCGAGAAAAATGAGACTATTCAAAAAGAGCTTAAGTTCCGCACTGCTCAACAAGCAAAAATGACTCTTTTCGCTGATTCAAAAACAGGGTCAATCGAGATTAAATAACATAAGGAGATGAAGCATGAAAAAACTAACTCGATCTCGTCAAAATAAAAAATTATCTGGAGTTTTAGGCGGTTTATCGGAATATTTAGGAATGGACGCATCTTTAGTACGAATCTTATTCGTTGTTGCCTTTCTTTTCACTGGATTCTTCCCATTGGGAATCATCTATGTGGTTTCCATTTTCTTAATACCAGAAGAAACGGATATTTTATAAGATGAAAAGATGGATATTGAGCATTCTTGTCAATGCTCTCACCTTAATTGTAGTGGCAGGATTTTTTGATTCTTTTTATTTAAGCGGCATTTGGGCGGCAATAGGTGCAAGCTTCATCTTGTCGATCCTTAATGTCCTGGTCAAACCATTCCTCATTCTATTAACCTTACCAGTGACTGTTTTAACTCTAGGTTTATTTCTTTTTGTTATCAATGCGATAACACTTATGATCACAGAAGGGTTGATGGGTGATGCATTTATGATTGATGGCTTTGGTACTGCACTACTTGCAGCTATCTTTATATCGCTCCTGAATTTAATGATTCAAAAGGGAATTGTAGAACCGATTCAGAAGGATAAATAAAGTGAAACGTTTGTTTAAATTTCAGACTAAAAGGGTTGAGAGTCATCTCACTCTTTTTTTTGTCCAAACGAATAAACATTTTCTAATCTCCTGACTTCTTTTCTAAAAAGTAAGAAATTTTAAAATTTTATACTTAGTTTTTGTGTCTAGCTCCAGCGCCTAGCCTTAGATCGCACAGGACGTGCAAGTGCAGTCATGGAGATTGACGTCGTGTATTTGACTGCCTTTAGGGGCTAGCCAATTTGGAATTGAAGGCAAAGAACATCTTCTATTCCAAATCGTCTTAATTGCCCTAGGCTGTTCAAGGCGCTTGCGCTTTTCTTATAAAAAACAAAAACCTGCACATACTATAGTTGGGTGAGTAGCATGCATAAACAACAGCTTAAGAAACTATGGATGATTATTTGTTTAACCTTTCTTTTACCTGCCATCATTCCGATGAGTGATAACGACATACCTTCTTTTAGTGTAGAAGCAAGTGCTCCACAAAATTATTTTCATGCTCATCAATACACCTCAACAGATAAAGGTGACATGATGGTGAGTGAAAATACTGCGAAAACAGAGCCTCCTCGCTCGTATTCTCCAATAGGAGAGCGTGAATTTTCCAAAGAAAAATATCATTCTTTAAAAAGGATGAATGCAGCTGCAAATGAATTACATTCAAATGTTGAATTCCCTTATCATCGTTTTGACGTGAAAGTGAACCGGGATGTAAAACCATCTGATAACATCACACTTTATTGGAAGGGAAAATCATTACCTGGAAGACAAGTTACCATGTATGGATGGAATGTTTTAAAAGGGAAATGGATGGAAATAGAAGGTGTGGTAGCTGGTAATTCCTTCATTGAGTTAAAAGGGACGGTAAAAGCGGAGGAATATGTTCAAAACCGAAAAGTGAGTGTGATTGTTCAAGACCAGCTTCCACAGGAATCAAAAAGCTATGATTACTCGTTTGTGTGGATGTCAGATACACAATATTATGCGCAAAACTATCCTGCGATTTTTAATTCGATAACCGAATGGATTTCCGAAAATAGGGATGTCATGAACATCAAATATGTTTTTCATACAGGGGATATTGTGAATAAAGGGAATGATGAACGTCAATGGAAGCGGGCAAGTGCTTATATGAACACCTTGGATGTGGCG
>DASQMK010000460.1:0-4994 GCA_035645575.1 Metabacillus sp. | reverse complement strand
ACCTGCATACCTGAGAAGATAGCTGCAACCATTATCGCTCTGTTCTTGCGTGGAGAATATTCTGTTGTTAGCGAAACAACATTTGGCATTACCCCCCCTAAGCCTAAGCCAGCAACAAAACGAAAGAAACCGAATGAATAAATTGTATTTGAAAAACCAGTTAAAATACTTCCAACACTAAAAAAGATCGTACAGATAATGATCACTTTTTTCCTGCCAATTTTATCTGCCATGAAACCGAATAATAAGGCTCCAACTGCTGCACCCACGAGCGCACAGCTTCCAATTAACCCAGCTTGTGCAGGATCCATTTTTAATGCTTCAAATAGTACAGGTAAGGTTGCTCCATATATGACCATATCATATCCATCAAAGGACATAACGATGAAAAATAAGAGAAACATAAGAAGATGAAATTTACTAAATTTACTTTTAGCAATAATCTCATAACCGTTCATAACGGACATATTTACCCTCCTCAAAATTGAGCAAACTGTTTTAAAATTTTCCCACTTCTCTTCTATCAAATTATTATATCGGCTACTTTTTGCATATAAGGTAAGTTGGTTTAAAAAGGATCTTTGTCTAGTTGTTGGATGTTCACTTTCTTTTTCAATTCAGCATTTAGAAGCTAAACAAGAGATTAAATTCGAATTCCAAGTTTATCAATTGCATTTTTATAATACAGTTTCTCTTTTTCAACATCCGTTAGAGGGACATTTGCTAGAAACTCCATCATATCTGGAAGGGACTCATAAGGATAATCACTCCCAAACAAAATATTGTCTATTCCCAGAACATTTTTTGTACATGCAAAAGCTTCCTTACACATATTCCCGCTAGTTGTTACCATAATATTATTTTTAAAATAGTAACTCGCTTCTTCCTTACATTTGATTTGCGGGTTAGGAAGAAATTTTAGTCGATTATTCATTCGTTCGAGTAAAAACGGGATTCCCTCACCAAGGTGACCTAGTACGACCTTTAAGTCTGGTAATTCATCAAAAAGACCTGACACAATCATCTTCGTGATGGTGATCATTGTATCTAATGTAAATCCAAGACCTGGTCCAGCTACAGTAAAACCATACCCATCCGTTCTGCCGCCATTAGGAAGCTGTGGATGTAAATATACATAAACACCAAGTTCCACTGCCTTCCTGAAAATTGGACGATACACTTCATTGTCAGGTGAAGTTGCACCATAATTTGAATGGGTGTGCCAGCAAACAAATCCATAATTTTCAACACACCTTTCCAATTCATGACAAGCTGCTACAGGATCTTTTACTGGTAGAACTGCACTTCCAAAATATTGAGCAGGATACTTTTTTATTATTTCTGCCAAAGCATCATTTGCCTTCTGACATAAGGAGATACTTTCTTCAACGTCAAGCTGCTCTATTCCTGGTGAGCTACTTAATACGGCCATATCAATACCTTGCTCTTTCAATAGCTTACTTCGCTTTTCAGCCACTTCTAATAGTTGGGGCAATAATATATCCTGAGGCATCGTTATGCCTTCAGACCATGTTAAGACCTTACTTGTTGGATCATAACATGGGGGCTGTTGCCTCTTCGATAAAGCATCAATAAAACTTTGATCATAAAAGTGATTCTCAAAATCTATTTTTTTCATCGTTTCGTTCTCCTTTAGTAAAAAAATATAGAATCTATTAAAATACTGTACACCCTAACACGCCAAAATGAAAACGCTTTAATTTCTTCGGAGAAATAAGTGAATAATTAGTCCTTTGCATCATTCTTTTTAGCTTTAATTGAAAAGTAGACCGCACAACCTGCATAGGCTAACATAATTCCAATGATTCCCAGCATCCATATTAATTCACCCATCGATTTTCACCTTTTCTTCATCAAAATCTTCCTTCTTATCTACCAGAACCCCAACGAAACTTGCGATTCCACAAATGATACAAATGATAACAGCACTTTCAATTGTCGCTTCTACTAATAACATGTTCTTCCCCCCCGTTTTTCAGGCCGTTTGCTCATTTAGTTTTTGACGTTCTTGATTCTGCTTTTCTTTTTCCATTTTGAAGAAGCCAGGTTTCCCTTCCATAAAGAAATGAAGAGCAGCTCCTAGTACAATGGCCAGAATGAAGGCCACAACTGCATTTTGCAAAAATTGCAAATGAAGAACTTTTGGCAGAGCGGTAAATGACCATAGTAGATTGATTGTCCATGTAACCCCTAGGGTAATTCCTGCAGCTTTTGTACTCCTTTTCCAAAAAAGAGCATAAATAACGACCCAAAAGACTGGGACAAGCCAGCCAAACAACCAAGTAACACCATTAATGATTTGAGGCAATGTAAATGCGACACCAACGGATACAATTCCTAAGATCACAATCATGATTCGAGCTAACTTTGTCGTTTGTTCTTCTCTCAAATTTGGTTCATATAATCTTCCATAAATATCTTTTACGAAAATCGTTGCTGGAGCCATTGCATTCATCGCAAAAGTGGAGAGTAATGCACCTAGGAAGCTTGCTAACAACCAAGCGACTAACCATTCTGGTAAAAGTGTAACTAAAAGCATTGGTCCCCCCATTTTTGGGCCATATACCGCAAATTCGGGGATGGATTTTGCGGCTAAACCGACAAGAACAGCAAATACACCGAACATCCCATTTATTGGCGCAGCAATCCATAGTGTCTTTTTTACAACCTTTTCGCTTTTAGCCGACATGGCTGTTTGTAAGGCCATCTGACTGATTCCTTGCGCAAATGGAACCGCTATCATATTTGCTAATGCAAATGTAAACCATATGGATGGATTCCCCATAATGTTTACCATGAATTCCTGACCTTGACTCAGGGTATGAAACTCCGAAACATCCTTCCACCCTTCACCCGGTAAAGTAATCGTGAGGTAGATTGCTGCAACAACGACACCAAAATACATGACAATTGTATTTAATAAATTTACCCAGCCAATTTCCTTCATTCCGGCGATGATGACATATAAGATGCCAAGTGCGGCACCTAATACCATCCCTTGATGAATTGACCATCCAGTCATGGCTGAAAACGCAATCCCGATCGTCTGAGTTTCCATGGTAAGCAATCCGAAAATTGAACCCGCCATGACACAGGCAACGGCGATTCTCATTCTCTTTCCCAAGAGCAATTCAATTAGCTCCGGGACAGTCGTAATTTGCAACCTTCTTACCCATCTTCCTGTTGCTAAACAGATGACACAGATTAAAGCGACATGAGCAAATGAAAACCACATACTCGCCAGTCCGATATCCCACGCCATTTCCATCAATCCAAATACATGGGCAGAACCTAATACGGTTAAAGCAAGTGTTACCCCGACGATTGCAGTTGGTAAATCCCGGTTCGATAGTAAAAAAGAGTCCTTTCCTTTTTTCGAAACACGAGCCAGATACAACCCAATTCCAACTACCGAAAGTATTTCATAAATGAGGACAACAGCTAAAACTGTATAATTCATATCCTTTCCTCCAAATAGTTCGAATGACTAATTCATTTAGACGAGACTTCCCCTAAGGAAAATTTGATACAAACAAAGCCTCTTAGAATGTAACCAAGTGATGATTAGAATAACTAAGAGGCGTTCATTATAATCGTACTATCATTATTAGTGGTTCATATTTGGTACTTTAAGTCCTAACATTTGTCGTGCTTCATCAGGGGTTGCTAATTCCTTTCCGATCTCTGCCACAGATCTTTTTGTTCGCTCTACAAACTCTACATTTGATTTTGCTAATTGACCCTTTGCATAAAAGATATTATCTTCCATTCCTACACGTAAGTGGCCTCCTAAAGCCAATGTTGCATAAAGAATTGGTAAATGCCCTTTTCCGATACCAAACGCACTCCAGGTTGATCCTTCAGGAATCAAACTTTTTAAGAAGACGAGATTTTCTACCGTTGCAGCCATTCCGCCGGCGGCACCCAACACAAATTGGAAATGAAGCGGTGCCTTTAAGATTCCTTTTCTCAAATAATAAAGAGCATTGTAAACCATTCCGGCATCAAAAATTTCTATTTCCGGCTTCACTTCATGTTTCTGCATCACTTGCCCTAATTTTTCTAAAAAGGTTGGACTGTTTTCGAAGACAGTTGAGTGCTGCCAATTCATTGATCCACAGTCATACGAGGCCATCTCAGGCTTTAACTCTACAAAAGGCTTCATCCGGATATCGTCCATCAAACCGATTCCACCAGATGTCGTCAAGTTCAGGACAATATCACAACGTTCCCGAATCATTTTCACCGTTTTTTCGAACTTTTCAAAGCTCATGGACGCGTTCCCTTCATCATCACGGACATGAATATGTGCAATCGAAGCTCCTGCTTGATAACAAGCATAGACTTCGTCCACAATTTCTTCTGGTTGTAAAGGAACATACGGTGTTTCTTTTTTTGTTGGCCATGCTCCAGTCGGTGCTACAGTTAAAATGACTTTGTTATCAAATTCTCCCATTCCCTCTTCCCTTCCTTCTATCGTTAGTTTAGAATGCTCCGAATCGGTAAACGCGCTCTGGAGCATCATTTATATCATCTTCATCAATTTCTGCAACACAGCGAACCATCGAACCATCACCTAACCACCAACGAATTGGAAAGGCCATGAATTTAAAGCGTTTGCCAACAACTTTATCCAGGTCTCCACCGAGGTTTTCGATCCCTACGATACCGTTCCCTAACATGAGCTTATGGCAAGGCTCCCATGTTCCTTCCAGGTTATGTTCTTCAAGTTTGCCAAAGGCCTGCATATATTTTTCTAACCCAAATGTTTCAATATAGGTTTCCTTGTTAAATTCTGCAAATGCTTCAATCCCAAATTGTTCAATGTATTCTTCCGTAATTGTTTTTCCGGAATATCCATCAAGATCCATAGCAAGAGAACCACCGTTTTTTCCCATTGTTGTATGAAGCGGGTGGTCAAGTGCCTGCATATCCATCGCCACACATTTTGGCTGATACTTTTCAAACCATTC
>DASQMK010000459.1:0-1559 GCA_035645575.1 Metabacillus sp. | reverse complement strand
CTTGGTGTGTTCGAACGCGAACTTGACGAATATTAAGCGTTTTTAGATATGCCTCTGCTTTTTCAACTTTCGTCAGCTTCTCTATTGTAATCTTCTCTCCATAAGCAATTCTGGAAGAAAGACAAGCAAAGGAAGGCTTATTCCATGTAGGTAAATCAAATTCTCTTGAAAGCTCTCTTATTTCATCTTTAAATAAGTTTGCCTCCTGCAATGGACCACGTATGCCCTTTTCCTTGGCAGCTTTCATACCTGGTCGAAATTCATTTAAGTCATCTGCGATAACCCCGTATACGATATTTTCAAATCCCTCTTTCTCCATGACAGGGATTAAATGTTCAAATAAGCTGTTTTTGCAAAAATAACATCGATTTCGATCATTTTCTGTGTATCCTGGAATCGCAAGTTCTGACGTTTCAATTACTCTGTGGTTTGCCCCAATTAATTCTGCTAATTGTTTAGCTTCTTCAAGCTCACTAGAAGGATATGTTTCAGAATCTGCTGTTACAGCTAGTACGTGTTCAGATCCTAATGTATCAACTGCTACCTTTAACAAAAACGTACTATCTACACCACCTGAAAAAGCGACAACAACTGATTTCATCTCTCGGAGAATTGACACTAAGTTAAGTAGTTTCTCATTCATCGCTGCCTTCTCCTCTCTTTCTATAAAACTAATTATCTCTCTTTTAAATTGTCATACTTCCGAATCCACCATCTACACGAATAAGGGCTCCTGTTACAAAGCTTGAAGCATTTTCTGAAGAAAGCCAAACTGCTGCACCTTGAAGCTCATCTGGGCTGCCAAATCGTTTCATTGGAGTATGATTCATTATTGATTCCACTCGTTCTTCACTTAATATTTTACGATTCTGTTCAGCAGGGAAGAATCCAGGAATGATGGCATTCACACGAATTCCATGAGGAGCAAATTCCCGTGCAAGGAACTGTGTCATGCTATTTACTCCTGCTTTTGATACCGAATACGTAAACACTTTCGAAAGAGGTGTTGTTGAAGAAACAGAAGAAATATTGATGATACTCCCTTTTCTTCCTTGCTCAATCATTTTCTTAGCGAAAATCTGACAAGTAATCATCATCCCTTTTAAGTTTACATCCATGATATCATCCCATTCTTCATCACTTATTTCAAAAAATGGGGTTGAGCTATTTTTTCCAGGTGCATTTAGTAGAATATCAAAACCGCCAGACCATTCTTCAATTTCTTTTACTACCTTTTCTAAAGATTCACGGGAGCTAACATCTGCTTGAAAAGCTTTTGCCTTTCCTCCAGCTTCTTCGATTTCTTCTACAACTTGATTTGCTTTTTCAAGATTACGTCCAACAATTGCTATAGATGCTCCATGTTCTGACAGCCCTTTAGCAATAGAAGATCCTAATACGCTGTTACCACCTATTGCTACAGCTGTTTTCCCTGTTAAATCAAATAAATTAGACATTTTTAAAGTCCCCCTCATTTTATTCAAAAATCAAATGGTATATGTGAATGACATCTTCTTTTTATGATAAGTTTCCGTCCTCATTAAATGGAAGTTCATAAA
>DASQMK010000458.1:0-6901 GCA_035645575.1 Metabacillus sp. | reverse complement strand
TGGACATCAAAACATTGCGATTATTGAGGGAACTACACATTTCAAATCTTCACAAGAACGTAAGAATGGCTATTTAAAAGCTTTAATGGAATTTAAGCTGCCAATTCTTCCGGAGTATATGGTAAAGGGTAATTATGATATGGAAAGTGGCTTTGAGGGAATGAAAACATTATTAGCCCTCGATAATTGCCCAACTGCAGTTTTTTGTTCAAATGATGATATGGCAATAGGTGCCATGAAAGCGATACATGAAGAAGGCTTAGCTATTCCAGCTGACATTTCAATTATTGGGTTCGATGATATTGGATTTTCAGAGTATACCTCACCAGCCCTTACGACGGTCAAAAGACCAATTGAAGAAATTAGTATGGTTGGAGCGGAAAAACTGTTACAAGTAATGGATGAAGGTAAGGGTGGAGAAGGAACAACCTTTCTCACTACAAATGTGGTCACTCGCCACTCAGTTGCTGATGTAAAGAAAGATAGTTGAGCTTACGAATGGGGCTCAGCTATCTTTCTAATAAAAATGTTAACGTGTGCAAATATTTGGGGGGATGATGATGGATCAATTATCAAAAAAATTATGTAAAGAGTATATAACGTATCCTGAAAAAGTATTGCAATTTGGAACGGGAAATTTCCTGCGTGCATTTTCCGATTGGCACATTCATAAGATGAATAAGAAAAATATGTTCAATGGCCAAGTTGTTGTTGTCCAGTCAACATCAAAAGGTGCTGTTGATACAATTAATGAACAAGATGGCTTATACACGCTATATTTACAAGGTATGAAGGAAAATAAGCCAGTAAGTGAGCATGAAGTCATTAGTAGTATTAGTCGAGGTATAAATATTACGAGTGAATATGATGAATATTTAAAGCTAGCCAAAAATCCTGATCTACGTTTTATTATTTCAAATACAACAGAAGCAGGTATTCAATATCATGAAGAAGACCTTCTAACAGATCAGCCGCAAAAAAGCTTTCCAGGGAAATTAACAGCCCTTTTATATGAGAGGTATCAGGCATTTAAAGGAGATCAAAGCAAGGGCTTTATTATTTTCCCTTGTGAATTAATTGAAGATAATGGAAAAGAACTTAAAAAAATCGTGTTAAAATATGCAGATTCCTGGAAGTTAGAACCTCAGTTTTCTGAATGGATCGAGGAAGCAAATACATTTTGCAATACACTAGTGGATCGCATTGTTCCTGGTTTTCCAAAAGATTCGATTCAAGAAAAAACAGAGGAGCTAGGCTATATTGATAATTTAATGGTGGTAGGTGAACAATTCCATCTATTTGTTATTGAAGGACCATCTTTCATTAAAGAAGAGTTTCCGGCAGAGCAAGCAGGTCTGAATGTCCATGTTGTCGATGATTTAAGCTCGTACAGATTGAAGAAAGTACGAATCTTAAATGGTGCCCATACAGCGATGACACCTGTTGCTTATTTATGTGGAATTAATACCGTTTGTGAAGCAGTTACGAACGATCTAACTAAGCAATTTGTTGAAAGAGTCATATATGATGAGATTATTCCAACATTGCCTTTTCCAAAAGAGGATTTATATCAATTTGCAGAAGATGTAATAAATCGATTCAAAAACCCATATATACACCACTATTTATCTAGTATTTCTTTAAATTCGGTTTCTAAGTTTCAAGCACGAATGTTACCTACATTGCTTGAATATATAGAAAGGTTTGGGGTTTTACCTAAAGCAACTGTCTTTTCATTAAGTGCATTGCTATATTTTTATAAAGGTAAGCGTGGAGATGAATCAATTTCTCTTGTTGATGATGAATCTACTTTACACTTATTTAAAGAATGTTGGGCATTATATGCTGATAATATCGAAGATCTGGTTTTAACCGTCCTTTCAAAAGAAAAACTGTGGGGTGCAGATTTAACCGCAGTTCCACAATTAGCTGAATCAGTTACGCGCCAATTAAAGACAATCACTCAACTCGGAATGAACGAGGCCTTAACACATTTCATGCAACAGAAAGGTGAGAAAAATGAAAGCGTTTATTAAAATAAAGGAATCTGATAATGTTGCAGTGGCGATTCGTAAAATTGATCAAGATCAAATAATTGAGGTAGATGGTACGACGATTCAATTAAAAGAGACTGTTAATAAAGGACATAAATTTGCACTAAAGCCAATTGCAAAAGGTGAAAATGTCGTGAAATACGGCTTTCCAATTGGGCATGCTAGTCAACAAATAGAAGCCGGCGAATGGGTGCACACCCATAATACGAAAACAAATTTGTCAGGTGTGGAGGAATACGAGTATAAGCCAAAGATACAAGCTGAGCAAACGCCAAAAGCTCATTACACATTCAAAGGGTATAGAAGAAAAGATGGCAAGGTAGGAATTCGCAATGAACTTTGGATCGTGCCAACTGTAGGATGTGTGAATGGTATTGCTGATCAAATGATTCGAGTGTTTCAGGAAAAAGTCGGGGACATCGCTCCATTTGAACATATACAAGTTCTAAAGCATAATTACGGATGTTCTCAGCTTGGTGATGATCATGTTAATACAAGAACAATTTTAGGGAACGCTGTTAAGCATCCAAATGCAGGTGGGATATTAGTTTTAGGACTAGGCTGTGAAAACAACGACATTAATGAATTCCAAGAAATGCTGGGGGAATTTGATTCCTCGCGAGTAAAGTTTTTACGCTCACAGGATGTGATGGACGAAGTAGAAGAGGGAGTAAAGCTCCTGCTAGAAATTTACGAGAATGCTAGAGATGACCGCCGTGAAGATATTCCGTTGTCTGAATTGAAAATTGGACTAAAGTGTGGAGGCTCGGACGGTTTTTCTGGTATAACAGCAAATCCATTATTAGGGCAGTTTTCCGACTATTTAGTTGCTCATGGCGGGACAACAGTATTAACAGAAGTACCTGAAATGTTTGGGGCAGAGGAAATTTTGATGGAGCGAGCAAAAAGTGAAGTGGTCTTTGAGCAAATCGTCAACCTTATTAATGATTTTAAACGATATTTTGAACGACATGATCAGCCCGTTTATGAAAATCCATCACCAGGCAATAAAGCAGGTGGAATCACGACACTTGAGGATAAATCACTCGGCTGTACACAAAAAGCAGGGACGTCTCAAGTTGTGGACGTATTAAAATATGGGGAAGTTCTAAAAACAAAAGGTTTAAACCTACTAAGTGCTCCTGGCAATGATTTAGTAGCATCTTCTGCATTAGCTGCTGCTGGTTGTCAATTAGTGTTATTCACAACAGGAAGAGGAACGCCATTAGGAACATTTGTCCCGACGATTAAAATCTCGACAAATACGCAAATTTATGAAACAAAACCACATTGGATTGATTTTAATGCTGGAACGCTAATTGATGGTCAATCACAGGAAGAGTTGTTGGAAGATTTTATTTCCTACATTGTAAATGTTGCGAGTGGGGAAAAAGTAAATAATGAGAAAAATCATTTTCGAGAAATTGGAATTTTTAAAACAGGTGTGACACTATAAAAAAGAAAGCTTCAATCCGTGGCAATAGGATTGAAGCTTTCTTTTTTTGCTTAGAAATTTATAAAATTCTTGTACTGTGGATACGTGCTCGGCATCCAGCTCCAGCGCCTAGCCACTTGAGGTCATAAGCCACAAATGACTTGAAGACAAAGAACGCCTTCTATTCATTTGCGTCATATTTGCCAGAGGCTGACCAAGGCGCTTGCGCTATTGTTCTTTATTTAATTCCTTTTCAGCTAACCATTCCATAAGGGTTACTGCTTTCCCATCAATGTTTTTCTCTACATCATTGTTATAAACATAAATCCATGACCAATGACCATGATATTCGTATGGTGTACCATCTGCGTTTTTGTATAATCCAGATGTATCGACAACGTTATCGAATAAGGAGAGATGAACATCTTCAGCCCCTGCCTCAATTAAACGATTATAAGTTGGAACAACATATTGTTCAGGAGGTACGACATCATCTGTTTTCGCATGAATAAACCAGATAGGGAGGTTTTTCATTTTTTCAATCTCATCATCTGTGATTAGTGTATCTTTAAGTGCTTCACAAGTTGGAAAAGCAGCTGCAAAATACTCAGGATAATCACGAATCATTAGCATTGTCATATATCCGCCGTTAGAATCTCCTCCGATGTATACTCTGTTAGGATCGATGTCTTCATTTTTTGCTACATAATCCTTAATTAACGACATTAACGCATCTTGATATTTGGACGTACCATCTCCAAATCCTGTGAATCCATCCATCCAGAAAGTTGGTGTTTGAGGAGCAAGTACATAGGCCCCATCAAAATAGGATTGAATTTCATCTGAGGCAAAGTTTGCCGCTTTGTTTCCTGAAATAGCAATTGTAGGGTCTGTTCCACCTTCACCTGCTCCATGAAGCCAAATGATTAATGGGTTTTTCCCTTTATCTTTTGCTGGTGAAAAGTCTGCGTAAGTAAGTGTGGTATCATCATATGTAGCCAGACCAGTTGAAAAGTTATCTACTAGTTCTCTAACACCACCATTAAATGTGTCCACGACTAAACCTGAAATGCTTCCTGCTGGAGTTTCAATTGCTTCTTTTTGAGTAATTGTATAGGTATTCTCGTTCCAATCATTATATCCTGAGCCAGCCCAATCATAGTTAATCGCTGACCCTAAGGAGATATCTGGACCAATTTGCATTTCTAATACAATATAATTTCCAGTCTGTACAACTGGATTTCCATTTTTATCAGCAACATAAGCTTTCGTCACATTTCGAGATCCTTCTTCTAAAAATGGTGCAGGTAAACGGCTATCGCACCTTGATACATGGACATCAAATGTGTCTGACGTTACAGAATCCTTCGGTATTGGTTTTCCAACGTCAACAATAACTTTTGTAATCACAGCACCCCAATCTTCAATTTCTGTTACTGTTTTGTAGGATGTTGGTTGGGTCTTCAATTCTTTTGCCTCTCCTTCCGACATAAAAAAAGTGTTGAACCAGCAATTAATGTACTTAACATTGCTTTTTTGGCATGTTTTTTCATACCTCTGAACAAATGAAAAACCTCCTTTGGACGGATTAGTAAAACGCTTACATAAATAGTTTAATAGACTTTCTTCGTGAAGGCCTGTCTTTTTCTAGCTAAAAAAAAGGTCAATTCTTGATTTCGAATAATTCAATCTTTGTCAGAAGCTTTAGCTTTTTTCTATTTATTCATTTTTCGATATTGACTTGGTGTCATGTGGTAAACAGACTTAAACACCCTTGTATAAGACTTTTCACTAGGAAAACCATGCTTTATTGCAATATGAATGACTGGTAAATCAGTATTCATTAAATCAGGATAGGATTTCTCAAGGCGAATTGTATGGATATAATTGAGTACTGTCATACCAATATGCTTGAAAAAAAACCGGGAAAAGTACTCTGAAGATAAATTAAACTATGCAGCCAAGTGATCAATGGCTAGATTCTGATTGTAATGTTCTTTTATGTAATTTGTTATTGATGTTAACCGTTCTAAATACTTGTTGGATTTAATGGTAGGACTATTTTTTTTCTCCTCTTTGAAGTCGTTTAGTAATTGATAGATTAATTAATATGATAAACCTGTTAAGTTAATGCGGGCTAAAGGATCATGTTCTTTATTAAAGTAATGTGCAACAATTTCGTTTAATAGTAATCGCAACAATTTGATCATAGTTTTCATAGATTGCTTTCATAAATTCATACCTTATAAAGATCGTAACTGCCCTCCGATTCTTACCTGTGGTCACTGAAAAAGAATGAATCGAATTTGAATTAATTAACACAATATCTCCTTCATTTGATTCATATTCTTTACCATCTGTATAAATTTGATCAATTTTCCCTGAAAGAGAAGCAAGGCAGTGGTTAGAGTGTATCATTAACGATACAGAGCCATTAGTTAAACCAGAACAGACGTTAGTTGTTACACAAATCCTAGAAGCGATTTATACATCTGCAAGAACCGGGAAAACTGTTGAATTTGATCAGGAAACAGAAACCATTATATCCTAAAAAAGATTAAGTTTGGGGCTATTACAGACCCAAGCTTAATCTTTTTTAAAATACTAGTGTTAACATTCTTAAGGATACAACAGCTTTCTTCATTATCTAGATAGAGTTAAAGGGACAGATTTATCAAGTCAAACTGTCCCGATTATTATTTATTTTTTTAACTCCATTATCAGTTTCATAGCATTTTCTTTATTATCTGCATCAACTCTAATAGCCGCAATTTTTCTATTTTCTTTTACTTCCATTCCTTCAAACAAGGTACTATCATCGATCACAACACCATAAAGTTGCTCTGATTCATCTTCTGGTGACTTTGCATAAATAAGAGCATCTTCCTGCAGTTGGTCTTTAAGAGAAGGCTCAAGCGGTTGAAATACCTCAAGCTTCATAAGTTGATCAAAGTTCTCCTCACCCACGATATATACATCTGATTGATCATTCATAAGAGAGATAATGCTTTTTTGTTGATTACCTGCATCCATTGTGTCATTAATTTCTGTTGGAGCATAATTAGAGTTCGTTGTCACTCTATTCCATGTTGGGAAAATAGAGAGAACATTTTCTGAAACAGGAGTCACGTCACTACCAAGTAAAAAATAATCTCCATACAGCATAATGCCCAGATCCTCAGGTGGAAGACTTGCTAACTCTTTTTTCTCTTGATGATTATTTACAATTGTCTGGATGATGGACCCCACGAATATAAGCAATATGATGACCCCAACAATGTGCAATTTATGATAATGAAGAAAGTGCTGCAGCTTATTCTTAACGGATTTGTTTTCTTTCTTAGAAATGGAACCGTATTCATTTACGTGTTTAATAATATTATAGGCTTCAGTAATTTTGTTTATATCAAAC